>NZ_JAKRMO010000040.1:0-40669 GCF_022346485.1 Brachybacterium sp. ACRRE
GTCACGTCCGCCCCGTCCCCGACCCCGTCGAGCCCTCCGCCCGACGCCTGGAGGTTCCCCGTGCCACCCAGGAAGCCGCCGACCGTCTACGACGTCGCGACGCGCGCGGGGGTCTCGATCGCGACGGTCTCGCGCGTGCTCCGCAGCCCGCAGAAGGTCACCGAGTCCACGCGCGAGCGGGTGCTCGCCGCGATCGACGAGCTCGGCTACGTCCCCAACGCGAGCGCCCGGGGGCTCGCCGGTCGGCGCACCGGCGTGCTGGGCCTGCTGATCCCCGGCCACGACGCCCCTCCGATCGCGCCGCCGGGCTCCGCGGAGGAGCACGCCGTGGAGTTCATCGACGACATGGACCGCAGCTTCGTGGACCCCGAGCGCAACCACTACTTCGAGCAGCTCGTGCGCGGCTGCGAGATCAGCGCCTGGAGCAGCGGCTACGCGCTCCTGGTCGCCTCCGGCCCCGACCTCAGCCGGAGCGTGGTGCTCGACGACCTCGAGGGCCGGGTCGACGGGATCATCGTCATCTCCCGCACCGTGCCCGACGACCTCATCGCCCGCTCGGCGCAGCGCGTGCCGCTCGTGGTGGTCGCGGGCCGTGCCGCCGGGACGGCCGATTCGGTGCGCGTGGACAACGCGGGCGGGATGGCGGCGGTGACCCGCCACGTGCTCGCGCGCAAACCGTCGGGCCCCGTGCTCTACCTGGGCGGGCCCGCTGATTCGCCCGACGGGGTCGAGCGCGAGGAGGGCTTCCGCCGAGAGGTCGACGGCAGCGGCGAGTCCTGGCGCATCGCGTCCACCGACTTCACGACCGAGGGCGGGGCGCGCGAGATGCGCCGAGCCCTCGCGGAGATCCGCCCGGGCGCGGTGATCGCCGCGAACGATCAGAGTGCGCTCGGGGCACTCACGGCGCTGTCGGAAGCAGGCATCGGGGTCCCGGACGACTGCGTGGTCACCGGGTTCGACGGCATCGAGGACGCGCGCTGGTCGCAGCCGGCGCTCACCACCGTGCGCCAGCCGATGACGGACGTCGGCGTCCAGGCGGTCCAGACGCTGCTGCGCCGGATGGCCGACGCGGACGCCCCCGGACAGGACCTGCAGCTCCCCGTCGACGTGCTGCTGCGCGAGAGCTGCGGGCCGCTCGGGCGCTGAGCGCCCGTCGGCCTCTCGACCCGGCGGGCCCGTCGGCCCGTCGTTCCCTCGAACCGAGGCGCCTCCGACGCCCGCGCCCTCAGACGATCGGCCGCACGAGCATTCCCTCGGCGACGCTCCCGGGCACCTCGACGCCCTCGCGCCCGAGCACCCGCACCAGCGGACCCGCGCCCGCCGCGCCGCTCTCCCCCGCGTCGACGTCGAGCTCCACGCCCGGCACGAGCCCCAGCTCGCGGGCGGTGCGCAGCACCTCGGGGTCGGCGTCGGACACCACGAGGACCCGGAAGCGGCCGCTGCCGGTGACGCTCGCGAGGCGCCGCGCGTCCTCGGGGTGTGCCCAGCGGTGGTCGGCATCGGGGATGGGGTCGCCGTGGGGGTCCGCCGTCGGATGCTCGAGGATCGCGTCGATGCGGGCGATGAAGGTGTCGCTGACGGCGTGCTCGAGGCGCTCGGCCTCGTCGTGCACCTCGTCCCAGTCGTAGCCGAGGGCCTCCACGAGGTAGGTCTCCAGCAGGCGGTGGCGGCGCACCATCGCGATCGCGCACTGCACGCCGGCCTCGGTGAGCTCGACGGGCTTGTAGGGGATGCGGGCCACGAGCCCCTGGGCGTCCAGGCGCTTGAGGGTCTCGGTGACGTTGGCGGCGGAGGTGCCGAAGCGCTGGGCGAGCTCGCCGGTGGTGATCGGCGGGGCGCCCCATTCGGTGCGCGACCAGATCACCTTGAGGTAGTCCTGGGCCACGGGACTGAGCTCGTCGGGATTCACCCCGGCATCGTATCGCCGGGGACGCCCGCGACCATGGGGACGTCCCTGCTCACCCGCCCGCGAAGGACATCGGGACGAGCGCGAGGTTCAGGGCGATGATGAGCGCGACGACGATCCAGGCGATCACGGTGACCGGCCGCGAGTTCGCGAAGCTTCCCATCAGGGCGCGCCTGCCGGTGAGGGTCACGAGCGGCACCAGCGCGAAGGGCAGGCAGAGGCTGAGCACGACCTGGCTGAGCACGAGGGCCGCGGTGGGCTCGGCGCCGATCGCGAGGACGAGCAGCGCCGGCAGCAGCGTGAGCAGGCGGGAGAGCACGAGCGGGATCCGCCGGTGCAGCAGGCCGCGCATGATCTCGCTGCCCGCGTAGGCGCCCACGGAGGAGGAGGCGAGGCCGGAGGCGAGCAGGCCGATCCCGAAGAGCACGCCGACCACGGGCCCGGAGGCGGCGGCGATCGCGGCCTGCGCGCCCTCGATGGTGTCGGTGCCGGGGATCCCGGGGAGCGCCTCGGCGGCCAGGACCAGCATCGCGATGTTCACGGTGCCCGCGAGACACAGAGAGAGCACCACGTCCCAGCGCGAAGCGCGGACCACGCGGGCGATCCGCCCCGGAGAGCGATCGGTGCCATGACGGTCGCGCACGAGCCCGGCGTGCAGGTAGATCGCGTGGGGCATGACGGTCGCGCCCAGCATGGAGGCCGCGAGCAGCACGGTGCCGCCGCCGTCGAAGCGCGGGATCAGCCCGTCGGCCAGAGCGACCGGATCAGGCGGGGCGACGACGAGCCCGGCGAGGAAGCCGATGGTGATCACGCCCAGCAGCCCGATGATCACGTGCTCGAAGGGCCGCTGGCCGAAGCGGGACTGCACGGCGAGCAGGGCCATGGAGACGGCGCCGACGATGACGCCGCCCACCAGCAGCGGGAGCCCGAAGAGGATGCGCAGGGCGATCGCCCCGCCGACGACCTCGGCGATGTCGGTGGCGATCGCCATGGCCTGCGCCTGCAGCCAGAACAGCAGGCGCGAGCGCCGCCCCAGGGTCGCCCCGAGGTGGTCGGCGAGGGTGCGGCCGGTGACCGCGCCGAGCTTCGCCGAGAGGTACTGGACGAGCATCGCCATGAGGTTCGCGACCACGAGCACCCACAGCAGCAGGTAGCCGTGGCGGGCACCGGCGGTGACGTTCGCGGCGATGTTCCCGGGGTCCACGTAGGCGACCGCGGCGACGAAGGCCGGGCCCAGCAGGCGCAGGGTGCGCCAGGGGCCGCGGGGCCGACGGGCGGGGCCGGGCCCGCGCGATCCGTCAGCGCGCGCACCGTCCGGACGCCCTTCCCCTGTCCGAGGAACGGGTGCCTGGGTGCGCTGATCGACCACGGGTTCCACCATGGATTTAACATACCTTAAAACAGTCCGCGACGCACGGCCGTCGAGCGCGCGTCGCGACCCCCCGCACCCCGTCCGCCCGCTCGAGCGCCGGCGCTCACCGGGCTCGAGCACCCGCGCCCAACCCGCGGCAGAGCCGCGCCGGGCCCGCGTCGAATTCGCGCCGAACACGTGCCGGATCCGCGCCGAACACGCGCTCGAACACCTCTTGCGCCCACCGATGTATGCGCATACACTCACAATCCTCCGGCCGCCCGAGCCTGCGCACCCGCCGCGCTCCCCCGGGCGATCGACCCCGAGCGAGACCCCTGCGCAGGACCCCTGGGCGAGCCCCATGGACGACCGCCCCTTGGACGACCGCCCCAGCAGACCCGCGCGGAACGGGCCGGAGACCTCTTGCACAACGACGTCAGGATCGAGTCCCGTGCCTTCCACGAACACCCCGCGCGTCGGCCGTCGCACCCTGCTGACCGGGGCCTCCGCCGCACTCCTCGCGGGCGCCGCCTCGGGCTGCAGCCTGCAGGTGCGCAGCCGCCCGGACCCGACCATCGGCGCGGACACCCTGCAGATCGCAGGCGACAAGGGCAACCCGACGTTCACCGCGAACTTCAACCCGTACCAGGCGAACGCCCGCACGAGCGTCGGCCTGATCTACGAGCCGCTGATCCTGCTGAACCCGCTCGACGGCTCGATGGACCCGTGGCTCGCCGCCGACTGGGACCAGAGCGACCCGTCGTCGGTGACGATGACGCTGCGCGAGGGCGCGACCTGGTCCGACGGCACTCCGCTCACGGCCGACGACGTCCTGTTCACCTTCCGCATGCTCAAGGAGTTCCCCGCCAACGACCTCAAGGGCGTCTGGGGGCACCTCGACTCCCTGGAGGCCGACGGCCAGCGGATCCGCTTCACCCTGAAGGGCGCGGACTCCCCCGCGGTCGGCATCCTCGGCGCGACCCTCATCGTGCCCGAGCACATCTGGGCCGACGTCGAGGACCCCACCACCTGGCGCAACGAGCAGCCCGTCGGCTCGGGCCCCTTCACCCTCGCGAGCTTCACCCCGCTCCAGTACTCGATGGACCGCTTCGCGGGCCACTGGGCGGCCGACGACGTGGACGTCGAGCACATCGTGTTCCCCGCCGCGACCGGCGAGCTCGACGTGGTCACCAAGGGGTACGACTGGTGCTACTCGTTCATGAGCGACGTGGACGCCACCTGGGGTGCGGCCAACGCGCACAACCGGCACTGGTTCCCGCCGGGCGGGATCATCGGGCTGCACCCGAACCACGACAGGGCGCCGTTCGACGACCTCGACGTGCGCCGCGGACTCGCGCTCGCGATCGACGGCGACGCCGTGGGCCAGGCGGCCGCGGAGGGCTACATGGACGAGGCCGGCCAGACCGGCCTGCTGCTGCCCAATCAGGAGGACCTCCTGGATCCGTCGATCCCCGCCAAGGGGATCATCGCCCAGGACACGAAGGCCGCGATCGCCTCCTTCGAGAAGGCCGGCTTCCGGCACGACGGGTCCGTCATGCGCACGAAGGACGGCGACCCGTTCACCATCGCGATCACCACCGCCAACGGGTACACCGACTGGCTGCGGGCGGTGCAGGAGGTGCAGCGCCAGCTGGGGAAGATCGGCATCGAGGTCACCATCTCCGCGCCGCAGGCCGCCGCCTACGAGGCCGCGCTCTCCGACGGCGACTTCACTCTCGCGGTCGGCTCCTCGAACGGCTCGGACGCCTACCAGGGGTACGCGAACCTGCTCTCGAGCGAGTACTACCAGCCCGTCGGGAAGACCAGCCAGAACAACCGCATCCGCTTCCGCGACGACGAGGTCGACGACCTGCTGCGCCGCTACCGCGAGAGCGTCGACGAGGACGAGCAGACCGAGATCATCCACGGCCTCGAGCAGGCCTTCTACGAGAAGATCCCGATCGTCTCCCTCTACTACGGCGGCCTCTGGGGGCTGTACAACGACGGCCGATTCACCGGCTGGCCCGACGCCGAGGACCCGTACACCGCGCCGCAGACGTACGGCTCCTCGCCCCTGAAGGTGCTCACCCGGCTGCGCCGCGCGGGGAAGGAGAGCGCGTCATGAGATACGTGCTGAACAAGCTCGGCCTGTTCGCCCTCACCCTGTGGGCGGCGGTGACCCTGAACTTCCTGCTGCCGCGCCTGATGCCCGGCTCCCCGGCCGACGCCGCGATCGCCCGGCTCGCCCAGAACGGCCCGGTCTCCGAGGAGACCCGAGCGGCCGTCGAGGCCCAGCTGGGAGTGCCGAACGGCAGCCTGCTCGCCCAGTACTGGGCGTACCTGGGGCAGGTCGTGCACCTCGACTTCGGCGTGTCCTACGCGTTCTACCCGGAGCCGGTGAGCGGGCTCATCGGCCGCGCCCTGCCCTACACGCTGATCCTGGTGGGCGCGGTGACCGTGCTGGCCTTCGTGCTGGGCACGCTGCTGGGCGTGATGGCCGCGTGGAAGCGGGGCACCTGGATGGACGCCCTGCCCACAGTGGGCGGCAGCTTCATCAACACCTTCCCCTACTTCTGGACCTCGCTGCTGCTGCTGTTCTTCCTCGGGTACATCGCACACCTGTTCCCGACCTCAGGCGCGTACTCGGCGACCACCACCCCGCAGCTGAGCGGCTCCTTCGTCGTCGACGCGCTCTACCACGCGGCGCTGCCGGCGCTCACCCTGCTGGTGACGTCGCTGGGCGGCTGGATCATCGGCATGCGCAACGCCATGATCAACACGCTCGGCGAGGACTACGTGACGTTCGCCGAGGCCAACGGCATCGGCGGGCGCACCGTCGCCCTGCGCTACGCCGCCCGCAACGCGATCCTGCCCAACCTCACGGGCTTCGGGATGGCGCTGGGCGGGGTCGTCGGCGGCTCGATCCTCGTCGAGCAGGTCTTCGGCTACCCCGGCATCGGGTTCCTGCTGTTCAACGCCGTGATCGGCCAGGACTACCCGCTCATGCAGGCGCTCTTCCTCATGATCACCGTGAGCGTGCTGGTGGCGAACCTGCTCGTGGACATCCTCTACGGCGCCCTCGACCCAAGGACCAGGCGATGAACCGCAGACCAGAGACCGCACCAGGCGCAGCCCCCGCGACCGGCGCGCCCCGGAACGGCGTCCCCGCGAGCGAGCGGCGGATCCACCCGGGACTGCGCGCCCTGGCGTCGTCGGCCCGCACCGTCTGGGGCAACCGCAAGGCCCGCATCGGCCTGGTCGTCATCGGCCTGCTGCTGCTGGTGGCGCTGCTCGCGCCCCTGCTCGCCCCCTACGGCCCCACCGACAACTCCTTCGACCGCAGCCAGGACGCCTCGCTCCAGCACTGGCTGGGCACCACGGCCGCCGGGGAGGACGTGCTCAGCCAACTGATCTTCGGCGCCCGCATCAGCGTGCTGGTGGGCTTCGGCGCCGGCTTCATCTCCACCCTGATCGCCGTGATCGTGGGTCTCACCTGGGGATACCTGACGGGCTTCGCGGCCGACGCGATCAACTTCCTCGTCAACCTGTTCCTGGTGATCCCGGGGATGCCGCTGATGATCGTGGTCGCGACCTATCTCAGCAACGGCGGCATCTCGGTGATCATCGTGGTCATCGCGATCACCGGCTGGGCGTGGGGCGCGCGCGTGCTGCGCAGCCAGACCGCGACCCTGCGCTCGCGGGACTTCGTGCAGTCCGCCCGGTTCTCCGGCGAGCGGGCGGGCCGGATCATCTTCCGCGAGATCCTCCCCAACATGACGTCCCTGATCACGGGCTCCTTCTTCGGGGCGGCGACCGCCGCGATCCTCGCCGAGGCCGGGCTCGAGTTCCTGGGTCTCGGGGACTCCTCGGTGGTCAGCTGGGGAACGATGATCTATTGGGCGCAGAACTCCAATGCGCTGCTCACCGGGCAGTGGGCGCTGCTGTTCGCCCCCGGTCTGTGCATCGCCCTCATGGCCACCTCGCTCACGCTCATCAACTTCGGCGTGGACGGCATCAGCAACCCGCGGCTGCGGGAAGGGAGCACCGGACGATGACCAGCACCCAGACCTCCCCCGCACAGGACCCCGCGGCCGACGAGCCGATCCTCGTGGTCCAGGACCTCTCCGTCGTCTACGAGCCCGTCGGCGCCGCCCCCACCCACGCGGTGCGCGAGGTGAGCCTCGAGGTCGCCCGCGGGGAGTTCGTCGGGCTCGTCGGCGAATCCGGATCCGGCAAATCCACGCTCGGCTTCGCGATCACGGGGCTCGCCTCGGCGCCCGCGCGGATCGAGGGCGGGCGCATCCTCTTCGCGGGCCGCGACATCGCCACCATGGACCATGAGACGCTGCGCGCCCAGCGCCAGGGCGGCTTCGCGATGGTGCTGCAGTCCGGCATGAACGCGCTGAACCCTGTGCGGACGATCCGCAAGCACTTCCACGACGTCTTCACGGCCCACGGGCACGTGCCCCGGGCACGGCGCGACGAGCGCGCGGCGGAGCTCGTGGGCAAGGTGTCCCTGGGGCCCGACGTGCTGGACCGCTATCCCGACCAGCTCTCCGGCGGCATGCGCCAGCGCGTGACGATCGCGCTCGCGCTCTCGCTGGAACCGCGGCTCATGGTGTTCGACGAGCCCACGACGGCGCTCGACGTGCTGGTCCAGCACGCCGTCATGGACACGATCCGCGAGCTGCAGGCGAGCGAGGGGTTCACGGCGATCCTCATCAGCCACGACCTGGGCGTGGTGCTCGAATCGGCGCACCGCGTGCTCGTCATGCACGACGGCCGGATCGTCGAGGACGCCTCGAGCACCGACATTCTCACCCGCCCCCGGCACGAGTACACGCGCATGCTGCTCTCCCACTACGCGGACCCGCGCGCCGAGGTCGTGAGCCTGCCCGGGCTCGAGGACCGCGCGGTGCTGCCCGGGGAGCCGGGCGGCGGGGACTCGGAGCGGGACCGCTCCCCGCGGCCGACGCACCGAGCGCCCGCCGCGTCGGCGGCACCGGCCCCGTCGGCGGAATCGGCAGGGCCCGAGCTGCGCGTGCGCGGCGTGAGCAAGTCCTATGCGCCTCATCGCCGCGGCCTGCCGCCCGTGCGGGCCGTCCAGGACGTCTCCTTCACGCTCGCACCGGGCGGGGCGACCGCGCTCGTCGGCCAGTCCGGCAGCGGCAAGTCCACCCTCGCGAAGCTCATCACCGGGATCGAGCGCCCCACCGAGGGCACGATCGAGATCGGCGACGTGTCCGTGGGAGACCTGCCCAGGCGCAGGCTGCGGGACCTCCGCCGCACCGTGCAGATGGTCTTCCAGGATCCGTACGCGGCCCTGAACCCGCTGAGCACGGTCGAGTACACGCTCTCGCGGGCCGTCGCAAACCTCACCGACGTGCGCCGCGACGGCGTGCGGCGCCGGGTGCGCGAGCTGCTGGAGACGGTGGGTCTGACGCCGGTCGAGCAGTACCTGACCAAGCTCCCCCACCAGCTCTCGGGCGGGCAGCGCCAGCGGGTCGTGATCGCCCGGGCGCTCGCCTGCGACCCCCGCGTGATCATCGCCGACGAGCCCGTATCGATGCTCGACGTGTCCCTGCGCGCCGGGGTGCTCTCGCTGCTGCGGGAGCTGCGGGAGTCCACCGGCGTCTCCCTGCTGTACATCACGCACGACCTGCTCAGCGCCCGCCTCGTGACCGACGAGATCATCGTGCTGCACGAGGGCCGGATCGCCGAGGACGGCCCGACGGCCCAGGTCATGCGCGCGCCGCGCGACGAGTACACGATCCGTCTGCTCGACGCGATCCCCGATCCCCGCCGGGCGCTCAGCGCCTGAGACGACCCACCACGAAGGAGCCCCATGTCCACCCTCCGCTTCCCCGACGGCTTCCGCTGGGGCGCCGCGACCGCCGCCCACCAGATCGAGGGCAACAACGTGAACTCGAACTGGTGGGAGCTCGAGCACCGGCCCGGCTCACCGGTCGTGGAGCCCAGCAACGACGCGGCGGACAGCTACCACCGCTTCGCCGAGGACATCGCGCTGCTCGCGGACGCGGGACTGAACGCCTACCGGTTCAGCATCGAGTGGGCGCGCATCGAGCCCGAGCGCGGCGTGGTCTCCCGTGCCGAGCTCGCCCACTACCGGCGGATGATCCAGACCTGCCTCGACCACGGCGTCGAGCCCATCGTCACCCTCATGCACTTCACGGTGCCGCGCTGGTTCGAGCGCGACGGCTTCTGGCGGGCCGACGACGCCCCCGAGCTGTTCGCCCGTTACACCGAGAGCGTGCTCGGGATCCTCGACGGGGTGCGCGTGGTGTGCACGATCAACGAGCCGAACATCGCGGCAATGCTCGCGGGCGGCGAGGACGCGAAGAATCTCGTCGCGCACGGCCTGCCCTTCCCCGACCTGCACGTGGCCGATCAGCTGCTGGCCTCCCACCGCCGCTCCCGCGAGGTGCTCTCCGCGCTGCCGGGCGTGCAGTCCGGCTGGACGATCGCCACCCAGGCCTTCCACGCGAGCGACGAGGAGGGCAGCGCGCAGGCCCTGCAGGAGTACGGGCATCCGCGCGACTTCTGGTACCTCGAGAACTCCGCGGGAGACGACTTCCTGGGCGTGCAGGCCTACACCCGCACCTTCATCGGCCCGGAGGGTCCGCTCCCGGTCGCCGACGGGGTCGAGACCACGCTGACCGGCTGGGAGTACTTCCCGCCGGCGGCGGAGCTGGGACTGCGCAGCGCCTGGGAGCTCAGCGGCCACGTGCCGCTGATGATCACCGAGAACGGCATCGCGACCGCCGACGACGCCCGCCGCATCGACTACACGCGCGGCGCGCTCGAGGGCGTGCACCGGGCGATCGCCGACGGCATCGACGTGCGCGGCTACCTGCACTGGTCGCTGCTGGACAACTATGAGTGGGCGAGCGGGTATCGGCCGACGTTCGGGCTGGTCGGCTGGGACCCGCAGACCTTCGAGCGCCGGCCCAAGCCGAGTCTCGCGTGGCTCGGCGAGGTCGCGCGGCGCGGCGCGCTGGAGACGGGGACATCCGTCGAGGAGTGACCGTCGGACCGGCCGGTCCGCAGCCCTCAGACCAACTGGTCCTCGCCCGGGCGGTCGGGCGACTGCGCCGACGCCGAGGCGGCAGCAGTCCTCTTCCCCTTGGCCCGCTTGCGCAGGGCCTCGATGAGCATCGGCACCACGGAGATGAACACGAGGGCCAGCACGGCGACCTCGAGGTTCTCGCGGATGAAGGTCACGCTGCCCAGCGCGTAGCCGAGCATCGTGATGAGCACGACCCAGAGCACGGCGCCGACGGCGGACCAGGTGTAGAAGATGCGCCGCTGCATCTGGCCGACGCCCGCGACGACGGTGATGAAGGTGCGCACGATCGGCACGAAGCGGCCCAGCACGAGGGCGCGCCGACCGTAGCGGTCGAAGAACTCGATGGTGCGGTCGAAGTAGCGGCGCTTGAGGAAGCGGCCGTCGCGCTCGTAGAGCTTCCCGCCCAGGCCGCGGCCGATCTCGTATCCCACGACGTTGCCGGCGAATGCGGCGACGCACAGGGTCAGCAGGGACAGCGCGAGCGGGACGCCGAGTCCGCCGCCGTGGGAGAACATGCCGACGGCGAAGAGCAGGGAGTCGCCGGGCAGGATCGGGAAGAACAGGCCGCACTCGATGAAGACGATCGCGTGGGCGACCCACCAGAAGGCGGCGCCGAAGCGCTCCAGCAGCTGCGTGGGGTCCATCAGCATGTGCAGCAGGTCCATGGGGCCTCTTCCGTGGTCACGTCTCGTGGTCGCGTCGATGTCGGGGCGCTGTGCGCAGGATGCCGGTGAGCCCGGCGCGGGCGTCGCTCACCGCGCGAGGGCGATTCGCGCGGGTCGCGCGGGACGCGCGCGGGCGCCACGTCCATCTTCCGCCACGGTGTCCGATTCTGCGAGCGCTCGTGGTGCAGGCGTCATGCGAGGACTGTGCAGAACCTGTGGGGGCTGGCCCGCGCGCTCCGCGGAAGAGCCCCGCACGTGGCCCGACTCGCACGGCCTCGCCCTGATGGACGGGCCGCCGGACGGATAGATTGTTGCCGCTCCGCGTCGCCAGGCATCGCCCCGTCGTCGCCCCGCCGCCGCCCGACACGCCGCAGGCTGCGGGCCGTCGGCCCTGCATCGCCCCGCTCCGCCGCACCGCACCCGCCCCGCCCAGGAAGGCCCCCATGATCGAGATCCTCAGCCCCTCCGAGATCACCCGCGCCCGCGCGACGGGGGCGCTCGTCGGCCGCATCCTCCAGACCATGCGCGAGCGCACCCAGGTGGGGACGAACCTGCTGGAGATCGACGAGTGGACGAAGGAGATGATCCTCGAGGCCGGCGCGAAGTCCTGCTACGTCGACTACGCGCCCTCCTTCGGCGACGGCCCCTTCGGCCACTGGATCTGCACGTCGGTGAACGACGCCGTGCTGCACGGGATGCCCCGCGATCAGGTGCTCGCCGACGGCGACCTGCTCACCCTCGACCTCGCCGTGATCCTCGACGGCATCGCGTCCGACGCCGCGATCAGCTTCGTGATCGGCCGGGAGCGCGACCCGGAGGACACCGCCCTCATCGAGACCACCCGGCGGGCACTCGCGGCCGGCATCGAGGCCGCCGGCCCGGATGCGCGGCTGGGCGACGTCTCGCACGCCATCGGCCGGGTGCTCTCGGGCGCCGGGTACCCGATCAACATGGACTTCGGCGGCCACGGCATCGGCACCACGATGCACCAGGACCCGCACGTCGCCAACGACGGACGCCCCGGTCGCGGGCTGCGTCTGCGCCCCGGCATGCTGCTCGCGCTCGAGCCCTGGATCATGGTCGACACCGCCGAGCTGGTCACCGATCCCGAGGACGGCTGGACCCTGCGCAGCGTGACCGGCGCGCGCACCGCCCACACCGAGCACACGATCGCGATCACCGCGGACGGCGCCGAGATCATGACCCTCGCGCCCGGCGCCGGCAGCTGACCTGCTCGCGGGCCGACGTCCCTGGAGGGCGGCGGCTCCGCTGCACGGCGGCGCGCACTACGCTGAAGCGCGTGATGACGACGCCGTCCCCACCGACCTCCCCGCCGCCCGCCGAGCACGGGCCCGGCACCGACACCGGCCCCGCTCGCGGCCTCGAGACCCTCCGCCCGCGGATCCCGCTGCCCGATGCCTGGCGGGCCGCCTGGATCACCGCCTCTCCGGGGGTCGCGGATCCGCACGCGGCCCCGATCTTCCGCCGCGCATGGGAGCTGCCCTCCCCCGTCTCCCGGGCGACGCTGCACATCTCCGGGCTCGGCACCGTACTGGCCTGGGTGAACGGCCATCCGGCGAGCGAGCAGCGTCTCGCCCCGGGACTCACGAACGCCTCCATCGCCGCCCGCGCGGTGAGCTGGGACGTGACCGCGCAGACGGCGGGGTCGATGCGCGTCTGCCTCGCCGCGGAGCTCGGGCGAGGCTTCTTCGACCTGCATTCGCCCGAGGTCTGGATGTGGTCTGAGGCGCCCTGGCGCGCCGCCCCGCGCCTGACCGCCGAGCTCCACGTGACCTGCGAGGACGGCAGCGAGCAGGTGCTGCCCACCGACGAGACCTGGCGCTGCGCGACCGGCGGCCTGCGCTTCGACAGCCTGTACGAGGGCGAGACCTGGGACGAGGCCCTCGAGCCCCATGGCTGGCGGGAGCCAGGCTTCGAGGACTCCGAGGACTCCGACTCCCACGACACCCGCGGCACCGGGACGTGGGCGCCCGTCACGGTGCTCGCTCCCGACCCCGGCCCGTCGGCCGCACTGCCACGTCCGCGCGCCGCCCGCGAGATCCCGACCACCGGGCTGCCGCTGCGCGAGGCGATGGCCGAGCCGATCCTCGTGCAGGAGACCCTGCTGCCCACCTGGACGGACCTCGGCGACGGACGCTTCGTCGGCGATCTGGGGCGCGTCGTCGCCGGCTGGACCCGTCTCGAGCCGCTCACAGACGCGCACCTCGAGGTCACCCTCGTCCACGGCGAGCGCCTCGCGGACGACGGCTCCGTGATCGCCGAGAACGCCTTCATCCCCACCGGCCGCTTCCAGCGCGACGACGTGGCGCTCGAGGGCCGGCCCTTCGAGTCCCACCACACGTACAAGGGGTTCCGGTACGTCGAGGTGCGGGGCGCCGTGCCGGGCCGGGACGCCGAGATCCTGGGCCGCGCTGCCTGGGCCGACGTGCCGCTCGTCGGCGGGACGGACAGCTCTGACCCGACCCTCGCGTGGCTCGAGGAGGCCTTCGTCGCGACCGTGCGCGCGAACCTGCACTGGGTGCTCACGGACACCCCGACCTACGAGAAGAACGGCTGGACGGGCGATGCCCAGGTGGCACTGCCGGCGCTGCTCACCCGCTTCGACCTGCGACGCTTCCTCACCAGCTGGCTCGACGACTTCCTCGACGCGCAGCGCGAGGACGGCTCGCTGCCCGTGATCGTGCCGTCGGCCGGATGGGGCTACGGCGACGGCCAGTGCGCGCCCGCGCCCGAGTGGACGACGCTGTATCCGGTGCTCGTGGACGCGCTCGAGGGCGAGTACGGCCTGGACCTGTGGCCGATCCACGGCGAGGCCGTCGAGGACTATCTGGACTTCGAGCTGGGACGGCTCGACGCGGACGGCCTCGCGGTCGGGATCCTGGGCGACTACCTCTCCCCCGGGGCCGACGGCCCGCCGCCCGAGGACGTGCGCCTGGAGTCCTCCCTGCTGCTGCACCGGGCCCTGGACGTGATCGCGCGCGCGGGCCGCAGCATCCATCGCGAGCGCTATGCGCGCGCCCGCGACGAGCTCGCCGCCCACGTGCTGCGCGTCTTCTTCGACGCCGAGCGCTCGCTCTTCGCCTCGGCGCCGCTGCACGGGCACCTCGCCGACGACGGCGCCGGGACCTCGGCCCCGTCGGACCCGGGCGCCCCCGCGGGCCCGGGCGCCACCACGGACCCGGGTTTCCGCCAGACCCCGCAGATCTTGGCCCTGGCCTCCGGGATCGTCCCCGCCGGCCACGTCGACGAGGTCCGCGCGCATCTGATCGAGGACATCCATATGCGCGGCGACCACCACGACGCCGGCTGCCTGGGCATGGCCCACCTGGGCGGAGTGCTCGTGCAGGCGGGGCGCGCGGACCTGGCGCTCGCGGTCGCCCGCAACCCCGCGCCGCCCAGCTGGGAGAGCTGGCGCCTCGCGGGCCATCGCACCCTGTTGGAGATGTGGGTCGAGCCCGTGCGCTCCCGCGCGCACTACTTCATGGGCGCCGGCGTGGACTTCGTGGCCCGCGACCTGGTGGGCCTGCACAGGACCGCTCCGGACTGGGCGACCTTCGAGCTGCGACCCGTCCTCGTCCCGGGCATCGACCGCCTCGCGGTCGAGCACCGCGGGATCCGAGCGGGCTGGGAGCAGGGGGCCGACGAGGACCAGCGCGGCGACGCGGATGGGGCCTTCGACCTGGGCATCCCCCGAGTGACGGTCCACCTCACCGTGCCCGATGGCTCCCGGGCGCTCGTGCATCTGCCGGACGGCCGCCGCCTCGAGGTCGGGCCGGGCGAGCACCGCTGGGAGCTGTGAGGGCCCGGCCGCGGCGGGCGGAGGTCCGCGAGGATCCCGTGCACTTCGCGTAGCAGGAGGTCGGGTGACGTGTCATATATGAGGTGACCCGACCTATGACTACGCGAAGTGCACGCACGCATCGAAGACCCCGGAGATCGCGCGGCTGGATGCCTGCGATCTCCCCTCCCTCCTCCGCCGTCGCCCAGCCCCAGGACCGAGCGCCCTCACCCCCGGCCGCGCGCCCCGGAGACCAGGCGGCACACCCCGTAGATCACGAAGGAGATCGTGGTGATGAAGGGGCTGATCGGCACGGAGCTGCCCGCGGCCAGCAGCACGCCGCCCACGGAGGCGGCGAGCGCGAAGGCGACCGACAGCAGCGTGACCCGCACGGGTGAGGCGCTCAGACGCATGGCGGCCGCCGCCGGGGTGACCAGCAGCGAGAGCACGAGCAGCGCGCCGACGATCTGCACGGAGACGGCGACGGCCGCTCCCAGCAGCACCATGAACACGACCGAGAGCGCGCGCGTGGGCACGCCGCGGGCCTGGGCGGTGACGGGGTCCGTGGAGGCGAACAGCAGCGGCCGCCAGATCACCAGCAGCCCTGCGGCGACGAGCGCGCAGATCACCAGCAGCGAGGTGATCTGGGGGTTGTCGATGGCGACGATCTGCCCGGTGAGCAGGCCGAACTTGTTCGAGGCGCGCCCGGAGTAGAGGGAGAGGCTGAGGATGCCGAGTCCCAGTCCGAAGGGCATGAGCACGGCGGTCGCGGAGTTGCGGTCGCGCGCCCGTGATCCCAGCACGCCGATCACGAGCGCGGCGAGCATCGAGCCGATGAGCGAGCCGGGCACCACGCCCGCGCCGAGCAGCAGCCCCACGGAGGCGCCGGCGAAGGACAGCTCGCTGATGCCGTGGACGGCGAAGGCCATGTCCCGCATCATCACGAACACGCCGATCAGACCGCCCACCACCCCGAGGGCGACGCAGGCGATGATCGTGTTGCGCAGCAGTGGCAGCAGCTCCGCGTAGTCGGAGAAGTCGACGACCTGGGAGAGCACCTGGGAGAGCTGGTCGCTCATCGGGCGCCTCCCGCCTGTGCGTGGTCGTCGGCCGCGCGCGGGGCGAGCACGGCGTCGTCGTCATGGTGCTGGTGGTCGGGGACGCCCGCGACGAGGACGCGGCCGTGCAGGCGCAGCACGTCGACCTGGACGCCGTAGAGGTCGCTGAGGACGTCCGAGCGCAGCACCTCGTCGGGGGTGCCGATGCGGAAGCGCGACCCGGCGATGTAGAGGACGCGGTCCACGATGTCCAGGATCGGGTTCACGTCGTGGGTCACGAAGAGGACCCCCAGGTCGAGGCGGGTGCGGGCGTCGTCGACGAGGCGGGCGACCATCCGCTGGTGCGGGAGGTCGAGGGAGAGCAGCGGTTCGTCGCACAGCAGCAGGTCGGGGTCGGCCGCGAGGGCCTGCGCGATCCGCAGGCGCTGCTGCTCGCCGCCGGAGAGGCGGGAGACGGGGGCGTCGGCATAGCGGCTCGCGCCGACGGCGGCGAGCAGCTCGTCGACCCGCTCGCGGGCCGCGCGGCGCGGCAGGGGCAGACCCCAGCGGTCGCCGTCGAGCCCGAGGCGCACCAGGTCACGGCCGCGCAGGGGGAGTCCGTCGTCGGCCAGGCGCTGCTGCGGCACGAGCCCGATGCGTCGGCTCCCGCGCCCCACCTCGCGGCCGAGCAGTCGGATGCTGCCCGCGCTCAGCGGCTCGAGACCGAGGATCGCGCGCAGCAGCGTGGACTTGCCCGAGCCGTTCGCGCCGAGCACGGCGATGACCTCGCCGCGGCGCACGTCGAGGTCGACGTCCTGCCACAGCACGCGGTCGCCGAAGCGCTTGGTCGCCCCGCGCAGGGTGAGCAGGGGCGGCGCGGCGGGGTCGTTGCCGTCCGTCACTTGCCCAGCGCGTCCTCGAGCGCGTCGAGGTTCGAGCTCATCCAGGCGACGTAGTCCTTGCCGTCGGGCAGGGTCTCGGTGACGCCGACGACGGGCACGTCCGCGTCCTCGGCGGCCTTCTTGACCTGCTCGGTCTGCGGTCCCGCGGTCTGCTCGTTGTAGGCGAGGAGGTCGACCTCGTGGTCGGCGAACAGGTCGAGGGTCTCCTTGAGCACCGAGGCGGAGACGTCGTCGCCCTCCTCGATGGCCTCGCTGAACTCCTTCGGGGTGCGGTTGGTGAGACCGACGGCCTCGAGCATGTACAGCGGGACGGGCTCGGTGATGGCGACGCCCTTGCCCTTCGCGCTCGAGGAGAGGTCCTTCTCGCGGTCCTCGAGGTCTTCGATCGCGCTCGCGAGCTTCGTGCCGTTGGCCTCGAAGTCGGCCTTGCCCTCGGGGTGGGCGGCGCTGAGGGCGGTGACGAGCTCGTCGATGACCTTGCGGACGGTCGGGAAGTCGTACCAGACGTGCTCGTTGAGCTCCTCGCCCTTCTCGGCCTTGTAGCCGGAGATGGTGACGGCGTCGAGCACGGTGGCCGACGAGTTCCCGGCGGAGGAGAGCATGCGCGCGACGAAGTCGTCGTAGCCGCCGCCGTTCTCGAGGACGATCCGGGCCTTCTTCAGGGCGAGCTGGTTGCGGGTCGAGGCCTCGTACTCGTGGGGGTCGGCCTCCGGGTCGGTGATCAATGAGGTCACCTCGACGAGGTCCCCGCCGACCTGCGAGGCGATGTCTCCCCAGACGTTCGTCGAGGCGACGAGCGCGACGGCGGCGTCGCTGCCTCCTCCGTCGGACCCCGATCCCGAGTCGGAGCCGGCTCCCGAGCCGGAGCCGGAGTCGTTCCCGCTCGAGCAGGCGGCGAGAGTGGTCGCGGCCAGGGCCGCGGGGAGGGCGAGGAGCAGGGAGCGACGCTTCATGGGGTGTCCTTCTCAGGGGCGAGGGCGGTGCGCGCGGCACCGGCTGACACGCTCACGATAATCGTTCGCATTAAAGCGGAACGACGAGAGGCACCGAATGTGGCGCACAGAACGCGACGACCCGGCCAGGCCACCCGCCGTCAGTCCCCGGGGACGTCCCGTTCGAGCTCGGCGAGCCAGGCGCGGCCGCTCACGTCCGAGGGCATCCGCCAGTCGCCGCGCGGGGACAGCGAGCCGCCCGCGAGGACCTTCGGGCCGTTGGGCACCGCGGAGCGCTTGAACTGGTTGCTGAAGAAGCGGCGGACGAACACCGTCAGCCAGTGCTTGATCTCCGCCCGCGTATAGGCGCGGCGGTCCTCCTCGGGATAGCCGACGGGCCACTCGCCCGCCTCCACGTCCCCCCAGGCCTGGTGGGCCAGGTAGGCGATCTTCCCGGGGCCGTAGCCGCGGCGCAGCATGTGGTAGAGCGTGAAGTCGTGGAGGGCGTAGGGGCCGATGGAGTCCTCGGTGGACTGCGCCTTCTGGCCCTCCGCGTGCGGGATCAGCTCGGGGGTGATCTCGGTGTCGAGCACCGCCTGCAGGACCTCGCCGGTGTGCTCGTCGAAGATGCCCTCGCGGATGACCCACCGGATGAGGTGCTGCATGAGGGTTTTGGGGACGCCCGAGTTCACCGTGTAGTGGCTCATCTGGTCGCCCACCCCGTAGGTGCACCAGCCCAGGGCCAGCTCCGAGAGGTCGCCGGTGCCCACCACGATCCCCCCGTGGTGGTTGGCCAGGCGGAACAGGTAGTCGTAGCGCATGCCGGCCTGGACGTTCTCGAAGGTCACGTCGTACACGGGCTCGCCGTCGCCCGCGGGATGGCCCATGTCCTTCAGCATCTGGGTGCACGCGGGGCGGATGTCGATCGTCTCGAAGCTCGCGCCGAGGGCCTCGGCCAGCAGCTCGGCGTTGGAGCGGGTGCGCTCGGTGGTCGCGAAGCCCGGCATGGTGTACGCGAGGATCTCGGAGCGATCGCGGCCCAGCAGGTCCATCGCCCGCGCGCACACGATGAGCGCGTGCGTGGAGTCCAGGCCGCCGGAGACGCCGATGACCGGCTTGGTGCCGCCGGCCTTGTCGCCGCCGATCGCCCGCAGGCGCTGGACGAGCCCCGCGACCTGGATGCTGTAGGCCTCAAAGCAGTCCTGGGCGAGGCGCGAGGGGTCGTCGGGCACGAAGGGGAAGCGGTGCAGGGGCCGACGGACGGGGCCGGTGGCGGGTCGCTCGGGGCGGGAGACCCGCCCGTCGCCGGGGTCGCCCCCGACCGAGTTCCAGACCAGCTGCTGGCCGGGACCGTACGCCCGCGGGTCGTCGTCGGGGAAGCCGACGAGGGTGCCGAACAGCGAGAAGTCGTACCTGTCGTAGGCGGGAAGGCTCTCCTCGAGGGTCCGACGATTGTCGTCGAAGGTCCCCTGGCGTCGGCGCTCGGCGATGATCCGGTCGAGGTCGACGTCCACGATCGTGGCGCTCGTGCCCTGCGGGAAGCGCTCGGACTCCCCCAGCAGATCACCGCACTCGTAGACGAACGTCTGCCCGTCCCACGCGAGGTCCGTCGTGGACTCCCCTTCTCCGGCAGCCGCGTAGACGTAGGCGGCCTGGCAGCGGGCCGAGGCGCTGCGGGCGAGGAGCTTGCGGTCCTCGGCGCGACCGATGGTGATCGGCGACCCCGAGAGGTTCACGAGCACCGTGGCTCCCTCGAGCGCTGCCATCGAGGACGGAGGGACCGGCACCCACATGTCCTCGCAGATCTCCACGTGGATCGTGAGCCCGCGGATGTCGTCCGCCGGGTAGATCCGGTGCGGGGTCACGCTGAACACGTGCCGACCGGCCACGGTGATCATCTCGTCGACGTCATCACCGGGAGCGAACCATCGCCGCTCGTAGAACTCCCGATAGGTGGGGAGGTTCGACTTCGGCGCCGCCCCGAGGACCTCGCCGTGGTGGATGACGACGGCGCAGTTCATGACACGCGAGCGCACGCGCAACGGGGCGCCGACGATGATCACCGGCAGAAGATCCTCGCTCGCCCGGACCAGGGTGTCGATGGCCTCCTCCACCGCGTCCAGCAGCGGATCCTGCAGCACCAGGTCGTCGAGCGAGTAGCCGGTGAGGCTCAGCTCGGGGAACACCGCCACCGCGACCTTCTGCTCGTCGAGATCCGCGAGCGCCTCCAGGTGGCGCCGGGCGTTGGTCGCGGGATCCGCGAGCGCGACCGGCAGCGTCACCGCCGCGACCCGCGCGAAACCGTGGTCGTAGATCGAGGTCGACGGGCGGGTCGACGAGCCGGCCGGGCGGGTCGAGGCGGCGTCCGACGGGGTGCTGGCGCTGGTCTGCGAGGTCACGCGCCCAGCGTACCCAGGCGTCACAAGCGGTGCCGCTGCCGCTGACCACCCGGACTGCACGGCCGAGGGGCTCACACGCGTCCGGCCGTCGGCCACCTCGGTCCATCCCTGCACCCACGGCTCACGGAGGACGGAGCTCGGCTCACGGCACACTGCTCGCGGGATGTCTGTCCTGGACGGGCCGAGGGTGAGGAGCCGTGGCGATATCGCCACGGCTCCTCACCCTCGGCCCGTGCGCGACACGGACCGCCCGCATCGCCCGCCGCAGCGGCGCCAGCGGCGCCAGCGGAGGACGACGGCGACGACGACGGCCCACCGTCCACCGCCAGCCCACCAGCCCGTCGGCCCGCCGCTGCCGCCGCGCGCGTCCGCCGCGCCTCCTTCACGCTTCCTCCCCAGCACCTCCCCTGCTCGTGCCCTCCGAATTCGCAGGATCCCCGTGACGGCGGTCTCCCCACCTGCTTGGATCGAAGGCGTGAGCACCTCATTGCCCTCGTTCGAGCCGCCGACCGACGACTCCCCGCCGCCGACCGACGATCCCGTGCGTCAGCCGCCGGCCTCCGGCACCATCCCGTCGGGCCCCGACGGCACCATCCCGTCAGGCCCTGAGGGCGCCGTCCCGTCGGCCCACGACCGCTCCCTTCCCTCGGACCCGCAGCACCCGGCCGCGCCGTCGTCGCCGCAGCAGCCGGGCGACGCCTCGGCCGTCCCGCCGGCGATCATCGCGGCGGGCGTCTCGCGGTCCTTCGGGGCCGTGCACGCGGTGCGCGGGCTGAGCTTCACCGCGCAGGTGGGATCGGTGACCGCACTGGTCGGCCCCAACGGGTGCGGCAAGTCCACGCTCATGCTCATGCTCGCGGCGCTGCTCGCGCCCGACGCCGGCCACATCCGCATCGGCGGCGTCGACCCGGCGCAGAACCCGACGGCCGTGAAGGCGATGGTGGGCTGGATGCCCGACCAGTTCGGCGCCTGGGACTCGCTGCGCGTGCGGGAGGTCCTCGAGGTCATCGCCTCCTCGTACTTCCTGCCGCGCGAGGTCGCCCGCGGACGCATCGAGCGCCTGCTGGACGAGCTCGACCTGCGGTCCCTGGCCGAGCAGCGCGCCCACGTGCTCTCCCGCGGGCAGAAGCAGCGCCTGGGACTGGCCCGGGCGCTCATCCACGAGCCGCGCGTGCTGATCCTCGACGAGCCGGCATCGGGGCTCGACCCGGCCGCCCGGCGCCGCCTGCGCGACGTGCTGCGCTCCCGTGCGGAGGCCGGGGCGTGCGTGCTGATCTCGAGCCACATCCTCTCCGAGCTCGAGGAGATGGCCGACTCCGTGGTGCTCATGGACCGCGGGGAGGTCGTGGACTCCTCGAGCCTGCGCGACCTCGCCCACCGGCCCCGCACCTGGCGCATCGAGGGGCTCTCGGCCGGTGCGCTGCGCGCGGCGCTGACGGCCCTGAACGTCCACGGCACCGAGGTGCGCGAGGGCGAGCGGACCACGAGCGGCCACGCCGAGGCGCTCATGGCCCTGCCCGACGAGGCGACCGCCGCGCGGCTGCTGCGCGACCTGGTCGCCCAGGACGCGCAGGTCGTCGGCTTCTCCCCCACCACCGGCCGTCTCGAGGCCGCCTATCTGCGCACAGATGCCGCGCGACGGGAGGGATCCCTGTGAGCACCATGGCCCCGCCTCCCGCGCACCAGCCCTCGTCCCAGCCGCCGTCCCAGTCCTCGTCCCAGCCGCCATCCCAGCCGCCGTCCCAGCCGTCGTCGGCCCCTCCGCCCGATCCCGGCGTGCGCCCGCGCCGCTCCGCCTGGGCGGCCACCCCGCGCGGCGTCGCGCTGATGGCCGGGCTCGAGCTGCGCCAGAAGGTGCGCTCCGTGCGCTGGTACGTCGCGCTCGCGGTGTGGTTCGTGGTGCTCACCGGCACGAGCGCGCTCGTGCTGGGCGCGTTCTGGCTGAACACGCAGGCCTTCGGGGACATGGAGGGGGTCTCGCGGGTCGTCTACTCGCTGATCGTGCTGTTCCTCGTGTTCGCGATGATGCTCGTGCTGCCCGCGCTGAGCGCCGGCGCGATCAACGGCGAGCGCAGCACCGGGACCCTCGCGATCCTGCAGGTCTCGCTGCTCACGCCCATGGAGATCGCGCTGGGCAAGCTCGCGGCCGGCTGGGCGACGGGTCTGGCCTTCGTCGCCGCCGCGCTGCCGGCACTGCTGCCCGCGGCGCTGATCGGCCAGATCTCCCCGCTGTACGTGCTGCGCGTGCTCGCGATGATCGCGGCGATCGCCCTGTGCATCACCGCCGTCGGCATCGGGTTGTCCGCGCTCGCCTCGAGGCAGCTGGGCTCCGTGGTCCTCGCCTATCTGGTGGTGCTCGGCACCACCTTCGTGCTGCCGATCATCTGGGGCGCGAGCTCGGTGCTGCTCGTCCAGCATCGCGAGGTCACCATCTACGAGCAGTCCTACGACGCCGAGAGCGACCAGGTCGGCCAGTGCGTCACCCGCCAGCAGCAGCGCGACGTGGTGCGCACGGATATCCCGCTCGTGCTCATGTGGCCGAACCCGATGGTGCTCGTGGCAGACATGGCGCCGTCGCTCGACCTCGATCGCTCGGGCATGGATCCCGCGTCGTTCGACCTGCTGAGCACGATCTCGCTGGGCATCCGCTACGCCGCCGATCCCACGCATCCCTCGAACTTCAACGAGTGCTACGACGACGAGTCGCCCGGCTACCCGACGGATCTGGGCAGCCCGCAGGATCATCCCGTCTGGCCGATGGGCCTGGGCATGTGGGTGCTCGCCGGAACCGGCGGACTCGCCTTCACGGTGCGGCGCCTGGCGACGCCCCAGCGCCGCATGGGACGCGGCGAACGCATCGCCTGATCGGCAGGTCGGGCGATCGGGCCGACGTCGCTGCCCGCACCCGGCCCGCGCTCAGCGCTCGCGCAGCTCGGTGGTCGAGCCCGGGATGGCGTGCCCGGGGGCCTGCCTCCGGCCGCCACCGGGCGTCGGGGCACCGTCGTCGGCGCCGAAGTCCGGGAGGCCGACGGGTGCGTCGCCCACTCCCGGTGCGCCGGTCGCCCCGGAGCCCGTCGGCCCCGCGCTCCCAGCGCCACCGGACCCGCCCGACCCGGAGTGTCCCGCCGTCCCGTCCGGATCGGGGCCGACGGGCTCGAGGCCGTACTCGCCGACCTCGGCGCGCCGGCGTCGACGGATCTCGGCGATCACCACGGGGTCGTCCGCACGGTCGGCGCGCGTGCCGAACAGCGGGGCGACCATGGCCCACGGGGTGCGCCGGCGCATGTACGCCCCGGCCCGCCCGTAGACCACGTAGCGCAGGTGGCGGCGCATGGCCCAGGTGCCCGCGACGCCGACGAACGGGACCAGCACGAGCACGTCGAGCACGAGCCACACCCATCCCACGGCGGTGAGCGCGCCCGCGAGGGCCAGCGTCATGCCCAGCACGACCACCGCGATCAGCACCACCCCTGCCTGCGCGAGGCCCGTGCGGGTCGCGACGGCGCCCTCCCACGGGTTCACGGCCACCCGGTCCGACCAGACCGGATGGGTGCGCAGGTCGGTGACGCGACCGCGCAGGGAACGGCTGGTGCGGATCGCCGCGAACGGAGCGAGGCCCAATCCCAGCGCGGTGAGGGCTCCCAGCGGGACGGAGATCACGAGCAGCTGCCACGGAAGCTGCGCGGGCGCCTGCTGCTGCCAGCTGCTGACCGAGCTCAGGCGGGAGAACAGCACGACCACGTCGGTGATCGCGAAGACGATCCATGCGAGCCCCAGCCCGGCGGGGACCACCCACAGGCACCAGCCGCGCGCGGTCACGCGCAGGGCGCGCAGCACCGATGCGGGCCCGAACTCCTCGCGGTGGGGCGGGAGATGGCGGCGATCCTGCGCGCGCAGGCGCCCGGCGGCCTCGCGTCGCTCCTCGCGCGGCCCGATCATGACCGTGCGCTCGAGCTCCCCGGGCGAGGGCACGCCCAGCAGACGGGGCGCGGAGAGCACGCGCCGCAGGATGGTCTGGGCGATCAGGCACAGGCCGATCCCCATGGCCAGCGAGCTGAGGGCACCCGCGCTGAGTCCTCTCCACTGCAGCGGCGCCTGCACCATCACGGCGAGGACCAGCAGGGCGATCACCGCGTACGCGGGGGCGAGCAGCGGCAGCGCGGCGCGCAGGGAGACCGCCCGCTGGAAGGCCGTCTCGTCCAGCAGTTCGCGGGGACGGATCCTGCCCGCCCATGCCGCGGAGGCCGAGAGCAGCAGCAGGGAGAGCGCGGTCGCCAGCAGGGGCAGCCCGAGGAAGGCGAACAGGAGCCCGCCGCCGCTGAAGCCCATCATCACGGTGGTCTGGCGCAGCAGGGAGGAGTCCGCGATCGCGGCGAGCAGCGAGAGCAGCCAGAAGGTGGGCGAGGTGCCCAGCACGTAGAGCGCGACCAGGCACAGCCACAGGGGCCAGAGCACGAGGGCCGCCGCCCAGCTGCGCCGGATCAGGCGCCGCAGCAGGTCGCGCCGGGAGTCCAGCAGGTACTCCTCGGGCAGCACGGACGCGGGGTCCGTCGGCGGCACGCGGCGCGGCTCGGGCAGGCGCAGCAGCGGCGGACGGCCACCGGCCGTGGAGGACCAGGAGGCGTTCGGGGCGCCGGCGGGATCCGGCGCGGGATGCGACACGGGAAGCGGCGCAGGGTGCGATGCAGGTGAGGAATACGAGGGGTGCGGGGGATGCGAGGGCGGCTGGGTCATCGCTGCGCCCTCACACGCTCTGGCGCCCCAGGAAGGCGCGCCCCAGGGTGAGCTCGTCGGCGTAGTCGAGGTCGCCGCCGACGGGCAGCCCGGAGGCGAGGCGGGTGACGGTGATGTCCATGGAGCCGAGCAGGCGCGAGAGGTAGGCGCTGGTGGCCTCGCCCTCCACGTTCGGGTCCAGGGCGAGGATGACCTCCTCGGTCTCGCCGCTGCCCAGGCGCTTCATGAGCTCGGCGATGCGCAGGTCGTTGGGGCCGACGCCGCCGATCGGGTCGATCGCGCCGCCGAGCACGTGGTAGCGGCCCTTGAACTCGCGGATCCGCTCGATGGCGACGATGTCCTTGGACTCCTCGACCACGCAGATCACGGCGTCGCTGCGGCGCGGGTCGGTGCAGATCCGGCAGCGCTCCTCGGCCGAGACGTTGCCGCAGATCTCGCAGAAGCGCACGGTCTCCTTGACGCGGATGAGCACGTCGGCGAGCGCGCGCACGGACTGCTCGTCGGCGTCCAGGAGATGGAACGCGATGCGCTGCGCGGATTTGGGACCGATCCCGGGCAGCTTGCCGAGCTGGTCGATCAGGTCCTGGACGATGCCTTCGTACACCCTGCCACTCTAGGCGAGGGGGCCGACGTCCCAGAGCATGCGCGCCCCGCGTTCGCGAGGGGCCGATCACGCGGCTACCGTGGGCGCAGGATCGACGAAGGAGCCGCGATGTCCCTGCCCGCCCCGTACGACGCCGACGCCCCGGTGACCGAGCTGCGCATCGCGGAGGCGCCCGTGGTGCGCACCGTGGTGGTCTCTCGCGAGGACTTCCCCGTGTTCAAGCTGCCGCAGCTGATGGACGGCGTGTTCTCGCATCTCGCAGGCGCGCTCGCGGAGCGCGGGATCCACCCGACGGGCGCCGCGTTCGCCCTGCACCACCGCTTCCCCGTGGACACGGCCGACCTCGAGGTCGGCTTCCCCGTCGACGGCCTGCTCGAGAGCCCGCTCGAGCTGCCGAGCGGCTTCACCGCACAGGCCTCGAGCCTGCCCACGGGTCGCGTGGCGATGCTCAGCCATCTGGGCGGCTACGGCGCACTGGGCGACGCGTGGGGCGCGTTCATGGAGGCGGTCGGCGAGGCGGGCGAGCAGTCGCGCTTCCCGATCTGGGAGCTCTACGTGTCCAACCCCGCGGAGACGAAGGATCCGTCCACGCTGCGCACGGACCTGTTCTCGCTGCTCGAGGAGTAGCGGCGCGCCTCACCGGGTCTCGTCGATGATCTCCAGAACCTTCCCGCCCAGCACGGTCTCGGCGATCTCGCGTCCGCTGCGCGTGGCGACCTGCCCGGCGTCCACGTCCTCGTCGTACCAGGTGGCGCCGCCCGTCGGGTCCTCGTCCTGCGCATCGGGCTCGGGCGGCGCC
Organism: Brachybacterium sp. ACRRE; assembly: GCF_022346485.1. Lineage (NCBI taxonomy): Bacteria > Bacillati > Actinomycetota > Actinomycetes > Micrococcales > Dermabacteraceae > Brachybacterium > Brachybacterium sp. ACRRE. Next base: position 26,216 of record NZ_JAKRMO010000040.1, read on the forward strand.
TCGGCGGCGGAGCCGCGGCGCTGCACCGGCTGACTGCGGGAGGCGAGCACGGCCTCGCGCGCGAGCGCGGCGCCCGTCGAGCGGGTCGCCGGGGCGGGAGCTGCCGAGGACGCCGATGCGGCGGACTGTGCGGACGGGGCGGGGGCCGACGGCGCGGAGGCCGGTGCGGCCGACGCCGCGGACGCCGCGGACGGCGGGGCGGACGCCGACGAGGCCGACGCCGCCGAAGGAGCCGGGGCCGCGGAGGTCGCGGACCCGGCGGGAGGGGCGACCGAGGACAGGGCCGACGACCAGTCCGCGTCAGACGATGCCGAAGGCGCAGACGGCGCAGGGACCGGCTCGGGATCCGGAGCGGAAGCGTCTCCGACCTCCGGGGGCTGCGCGACGTCCCCGCTGTCGCTGATGCCGCTGCCGCTGCCGCTGATGCCACCGGCGACGTCGTCGCCACCGATGTTGTCGCCACCGCTGGCATCGCTCGCGCTGTCGCTCTGCCCACCGACGGGCGGGAGGGAGCGGACGGGGCGCCCGGACTCGATCGCCTTCTTCAGCGCGGCCTGCCCGTGGGTGCGCGGGACGTCACCGGAGAGCGTGTCACGGCCCTCGTCATGGACCTCGAGCACCTCACCGGTCTGCGCGGGGCTGGTCTCCGCGGCGTCTTGCGCGGTCGCGTCCGGCACTGACGTGTCCTGCGCGTCAGCACTCCCCTGCGCAGGGGAACCGCCCGACGGGGCTGATGACGTCCTCGTGGTCTCGGACCCCGGCGTCCCGGGCGCCGCGGTCCCCCGTGCCGAGGCGGGCCGCGCCACAGGCCGATCGGCAGGGCCGGGCGCGAAGGAATCCCGCGGGTCCGGCGGGTAGGAGTCCTCCGGCTCGGGCGGATAGGGGTCGTCGTCGGGCTCCGGCGGGAAGTCGTCATGCGGCGCCGCGTCGCCCCACGGGGCGGTTCCGCCACGCGGCGCCCGGCCACCGGCTTCGGCGGCGGGACGATTCTGCGACGCGGACTGCAGCGAGAACTGGGCGGAGGTCTGCGACGACGCCTGCGGGCGCGCCGGGGACCCCTGCGATCGCGGATCCTGCCGGCCGGGCGCATCCGCGCCGCGAGGAACGTTCTGCGCCTCGCCCTGCGCACCCCGCGGAGCCGGGGCGGCGGATGCGCCCGACGCTCCCGCGTCGGGACCACTGGGCGCGCCGCCCGGCCCGCTGCCACCGGCGGGGCCGTCGCCGCCGGCCGGGCCGTCGTCCGAGGGATTCTCGTCGAGCACCGCCTCCACGGTGACGTCCTGGTGCATGATCTTCCGCACCGCCTGCGCAAGGTTCTCCGCACCGGTGCCGCGCCCGAACGCGCTGAGCAGGCCGCCGGAGCGGAAGGAGATCGTCAGCCTCCCCCCGCTCAGGTCGGCGACGTGCGCGTGCTGGGAGACGAGCGCCCACGAGGGCCGACGGATCTGCTGCAGCTCCTCGAGGATCGCCGACCAGTGCTCGCGGACCTCCTGCGCACCACCGCCGGATGCGGGCTGCGCCGCCTGGTCGGGCTGGCCGTCAGCGCCCTGGGCAGGAGCGGACGGCTGCGCGGGCGCCGCCTCCGGCTCCGGTGCGTCCGACCCGGACGCCTCGACGGGTCGGGTGTCAGTCGTCGCGCTCCCGGGGATCGCCGCGACCGGGCCCCAGTCGTCGTCAGCCGCGGGCGCGGACTGCTCGCCCACAGCACCGGCGGATGCGCCGGACTCGGGCTGGGTCTTCTCCGCCCCCTGCGCGGTCGGCGCGGCCGCGGGCGCGGGCTGCGCGGACCGTGCGGACGACGGCTCGTCCACCGTCTGACGCGCCGGCTCCTCCGCGCCCGGACGCGAGGACTCAGGTCCCGGAGCAGGGGCAGCGGCCGGAGCAGGCGCGGCCGACGCCGCGCTCGCGCTGCGACCCTGCCCCGAGGCGGAGTGCTGCTGGGCGATCCTGCGGGCCTCCTCGCGACCGGAACCGGCCTGCGTCCCGCCGCCCTGTGCGCCGCGGCCCTGTTCCTCGCCGGCCTGCGCGCTCCCGCCCGCGTTCGGCAGCGCGGCGCGCGCCGCAGCGGCCCCGCTGCGGCCCGCGGGCGCTCTGCCGGTCGCTCCCGCACCGGCAGCACCCGACCCGGGGGCTCCGGGGCCGGAACCTCCGGCTCCGCCCGGCGCACCGCCGGGGGCGGCACCGGCGACGGGGACCGCGGCGACCTGCTGGCCGCGCAGCAGCAGCCGCGCCGCGAGCAGCTCGAGGTGCAGACGCGGACTGGTCGCACCGGACATGGTGCTGAGCGCCTGGTTCACGAGATCGCCGCTGAGGGAGAGGTCGGCGACGGGGAACCAACCGACCTGCTCGCGCATGCGCTCGAGCTCGGCGTCGGGGACCTCGGGCAGCAGCTCATGGCCGCGCTCCGGGACCGCCGCGAGCACGATGAGGTCGCGCAGTCGCTCCAGGAGGTCCTCGACGAAGCGGCGCGGCTCGTGGCCGGTCTCCAGGACCCGCTCGATCGCCCGGTAGAGGGTCCCGGCGTCGCGCTGGCCGATCGCGGTGATCGCCTCGTCCAGCAGCGAGGTGTCGGTGAAGCCGAGCAGGCTGATCGCCGTCTCGTAGTCCACGCCGTCCTCGCCGGCGCCGGCCATCAGCTGGTCGAGCACCGACATGGTGTCGCGCGCGGAGCCGCCGCCCGCGCGCACCACGAGCGGCAGCACGCCCTCGCCGACCTGCACGCCCTCGGCCGCGCAGACCTGCTCGAGGTACGGGGTGAGGATCTGCGGCGGGATCAGCCGGAACGGGTAGTGGTGGGTGCGCGAGCGGATGGTGCCGATGACCTTGTCCGGCTCGGTGGTCGCGAACACGAACTTCACGTGCTCGGGCGGCTCCTCGACGAGCTTCAGCAGCGCGTTGAACCCGGCCGAGGTCACCATGTGCGCCTCGTCGATGATGAAGACCTTGTACCGGTCGCGCGCGGGCGCGAAGGTCGCGCGCTCGCGCAGCTCGCGGGCGTCGTCCACACCGCCGTGGCTCGCGGCGTCGATCTCGACCACGTCGAGGCTGCCGGGGCCGTTGCGCGCGAGGTCGCGGCACGAGTCGCACTCGCCGCACGGCGTGTCCGTCGGCCCCTGCTCGCAGTTCAGGCAGCGCGCGAGGATGCGGGCCGATGTCGTCTTGCCGCAGCCGCGCGGCCCCGAGAACAGGTAGGCATGGCCCACCCGGCCGTTGCGCATGGCGCGCATGAGCGGCACGGTGACGTGGTCCTGGCCGATGACCTCGGCGAAGGACTCAGGGCGGTAGCGACGGTACAGAGCGGTGACCACCCGACAAGGCTAACGGGGCGGTGGGACCCACGGGACCGCTGTGGGCGACGGTGCCATGGGGAGGACCCGCGGGCCCCGCCCGTCGGCCCGGGCCCCGGCCGTCGGCCCCGGCCCTACGGCAGCAGACCCTCCAGCAGGAGGTCGAGGCCCAGCAGGTAGCGCTCCTCGACGTCACCCTCGGCCATCGTCCCCATCAGGGACGTGACGCGCGGGAACGGGTTCTCCCCGCCGCTCTCCAGATGCGCGCGGACGCGTGTGGTCCAGGCCTCCATCTCGGGCGCTGTGCGGGTGCGGAAGAGCCAGTTCTCGTAGACGTCGGCCGCCGTGTAGAGGAGCAGGCGATCCACCGCCCACATCGCCCGACGGGACCCGATGCCCGCGTCGAGCAGCCGCCCCAGCAGCACCTCGAGATCCTCGAAGTCGCCGATCCCCGAGGGCACCGCCGCGAAGTCCAGGCGCGCGATGTCCCCGTGGGCGGTGAGCACCCGGTGCATGCGCAGATAGTGCTCGTGGAGGTCCGCGCGGAGATCACCGGTGTCGGGCACGGGCCCCACCTCCTCGCTGACCCGGCCGTGGGCGAGGGCCAGCAGGTCCTCCCGGCTGCGCACGTGCTGGTAGAGGCTCGAAGCGGTCACGCCCAGGTCGGAGGCGAGTCGGCGCATGGTCACCGCGTCGGTCCCGTCCACGTCGATGATGCGCAGGGTCACATCGATGATCTGCTCGGCGTCCAGGACCCGCCGCGACCTGGGCGGACGCGGCGGCCTCGGCGGCGGGCCGGGGGTCCGCGGCGGGAGCGGGAACTGACGGCGATCCATGGGGCCGACCCTACCCCTTGCGCCGAACACCGTTCAGGAGTAGAACACTGTTCGTCTTTTCCGAACAGTGTTCGGCTACGGAAGAACAGCGTTCTCCAATGGCCGACCCCACCCCTTCCAGGAGCCCCTCATGACCACTTCGCCCCTCACCGATCCTGCGGTCGCCGCACCGCCCTCCTCCGCTCCCCCGATCCCCCGCTCGTCCTGGCTCGCCCTCGTCGTGATCCTGGTGGCGGAGATGCTCGACGGGCTCGACGCCCTCATCACGTCCATCGGCGGCCCGGCGCTGCTGGCCGACCTCGACGGCGGCCCCGCCCTGCTGCAGTGGACGGCCGCCGCCTACACCCTGTCCATGGCCTCCGGCCTGCTGATCGGCGGGCGCCTCGGCGACATGTTCGGCAAGCGCCGCCTGTTCCTGATCGGCATGGTCGGCTTCACGCTCGGCTCGCTGCTGTCGGCCTGCTCTCCCGTCGCCTGGGTGCTCATCCTGGGACGCGTGCTCCAGGGCCTGCTCGGCGCGCTCATGCTCCCGCAGGGCATGGGCATGATCCGCACTCTGTTCCCCGGGGAGCACGCGGCGAAGGCCTTCGGCCTGTTCGGTCCGATGATGATGGTCGCCGGCATCGGCGGCCCGATCCTCGCGGGCGTCCTCATGGACCTCGATCCCTTCGGCCTCAGCTGGCGCTCCCTGTTCGCGGTCAACGTGATCCCCTGCGTGCTCGCGATCGTCGCGGGCCTGCGCCTGCTCCCGCGCGAGTCCTCCACCCGCTCCCTCAGCCTGGACTGGACGGGCGCCGTGCTCAGCGCGGCCGGGATGGCGGCGATCGTCTACCCGCTGGTCGAGGGCCGGGAGCTCGGTTGGCCGGCCTGGACCCTCGTCGTGCTCGCGGGCGGCGTGGCGCTGCTCGGCGTCTTCCTCGTCCAGCAGCGTCGGCGCTCGCGCGCCGGCCGCGACGCCCTGGTCGAGCCCAGCCTGTTCCGCAACCGCACCTTCCTCGCCGGCCTCGCGATCATGCTCGTGTTCTTCGGCGGCACGGGGGCGATCGGCATGATCACGGCCCTGTTCCTGCAGATGGGGCTCGGGATGAGCCCGCTGCTCACCTCGATCGTCACCATCTCCGAGGCGCTCGGGATGATGCTGGGCATGGCCGCGGCGGCGAAGCTCGGCGGCACGCGCCGCACGATGGCGATCGGCATGGTGATCGCGGCGCTCGGCCAGCTGCTCACGCTGCTCGGCATCGCGGCCCAGGGCACGGCGGTCGACGCCTGGCTGCTGACGCCGATGATGCTGATCGCCGGGATCGGCATCGGCATCGCGATGGGGCCGACGTTCTCGATCATCATCACCGGCGTCTCCGATGCGGAGGCCGGCTCGGCCTCCGGCGCCCTGACCTCGGTGCAGCAGATCTCCACCGCCCTGGGCGTCTCGACGCTGGGCTCGCTCTTCTTCGCGATCGCCTCGGGCGCCGCGTCCCCGGTGCTGGGTTTCGCCCACGGTCTCGAGGCCGCGCTCGCGATCAACGTGGTGCTGATCCTGCTGGCGATGGGCCTGCTGCGCTTCCTCCCGCAGCGTGCCGCGGAGGACGCCGAGGACATCTGAGCCCGAGGGACCGCCCCGGGGCGGTGGGCCGACGCGCCGGGCCGATGCGTCGGCCCGGCGCCCCGTCGGGTCGTGCGCGCAGTCCCTGGAGGAGAATGCGCACGTGCACATCGTCCTGTTCATCGTCCTGCTGGTGGTGACCGTCCTGGCGGGCTCCGCGATCGCGGACCGCCTGCGGCTGCCCGCGCCGATGGTCCTCATCGTCATCGGCGTGATCGCCTCCTACCTCCCCTTCGTGCCGGCGGTGCGCCTGACCCCCGAGCTCGTGCTGCTGGGTCTGCTGCCGCCGCTGCTCTACTCCTCGGCGCTGAAGACCTCCCTCGTGGACATCCGGGCGAACCTGCGCACCGTCGCCATGCTGTCGATCGCCCTGGTGGTGGTCACGACCGTGACCGTGGGCGCGACCGTGCACCTGCTCATGCCCGACGTCCCCTGGCCGGTCGCCCTCGCCGTCGGCGCCGTCGTCGCCCCGCCCGACGCGGTCTCGGCGAGCGCGGTGGCGCGGCGCATCGGCCTGCCGCGGCAGATCGTCACCGTGCTCGAGGGCGAGTCCCTGCTCAACGACGCCACCGCCCTGGTGGCGCTGCGTGCCGCGGTCGCGGCGATCGCCGGCACGGTCGCGGTCGGCTCGATCGGCCTGGACTTCCTGATCGCCGCGGGAGGCGGCGTGATCGTCGGCCTCGCTGTCGCGTTCGCGGTGCTCACCGTGCGGCGCTGGGTGCACGACCCGGCCGTGGACACCGGCATCTCCTTCGTCGTCCCCTTCGCCGCGTACCTGCTGGGCGAGGAGCTGCACGCCTCCGGCGTGATCGCCGTGGTCGTCGCCGGCCTGCTCATCGGCCACAAGGCGCCGCTCGTGCAGACCTCGACCTCGCGCCTCACGGAGAACGCCACCTGGACCTCGATCGCGTTCCTCCTCGAGCACGCGGTGTTCCTGCTGATCGGTCTGCAGTTCTCACAGATCATCGCGGGCGTCAGCCACTCCCTGAGCTGGGGCTTCGTGCTGGGCGTGTGCGCGGCGGCCCTCGTGGTCGTGATCCTCACCCGGCTCGCCTGGATGTGCGCGAGCCGCCTGGTGATGACGCTGTGGGTGCCCGCGGACCGCAGGCCGCCCTGGCCGAACGTGGTCGTGACGGGCTGGGCCGGAATGCGCGGCGTCGTCACCATCGCCGCCGTGTTCGTGATCCCCGCGTCCGTGCCGCACCACGACGTGCTCGTGCTGATCGCGCTCGTGGCCGTGCTGGGCACGCTCTACCTGCAGGGCCTGACCCTGCCGTGGCTCACCCGCGTGCTGCGCGTGGTCCCGAACGATCCGGCGGCCGACGCCCTCGCCCGCGCGACCCTGCTGCAGAAGGCAGCCGACGCCGGCAATACCGTGCTCGCCTCGTGCGAGGAGCAGGACGATCCCGCGGTCGTGCAGATGATCCGCGACCGGCAGGACCAGCGCACCTTCGCCGCCTGGGAGCGGCTGTCCACGCAGGTGGGCCAGGAGAGCCCGAGCGACGCCTTCACTCGCATCCGCACCCGGATGCTCGCGGCCGAGCGGGCCCGGGTGCTCGAGATCCGCTCGAAGGGCAAGGTGCCCTCGCACGTGGTCCGCGAGGTGCTGGGCATGCTCGACTTCGAGGAGTCGCTGCTGGACTCCGGCACCGAGGCCCGCGAGGACATCGTCGCGACCGGCAGCGGCGAGGGCGGCTGGTGCGAGGACCTGCGGCGCTATCCCGCCGTCGGCACGCCCGCCCCGGAGCGCGCCTTCTGCCGGCGCTGCCGCGAGGAGGGCACCACCACCGTGGCCCTGCGCCAGTGCCTGGAGTGCGGGGAGGTCGGCTGCTGCGACAGCTCCCCCGGCCAGCACGCGACCGCGCACTTCCACGACACGAGCCACCCGGTCATGCAGTCCGCCGAGCCCGGTGAGACCTGGCGCTGGTGCTACGTGCACCAGGCGACGGCCTGACCCGCGCCGAACCGCCCGGCTCCTGCCCGGCCGCCGTCCTTCCGGGGCTCCCTCAGCGGCGAACCTCGTCGTCGCGCACGTCGCGCTCGCGGTCCCCGTGGACATCGGCCCCGTCGGCGTCGGCACCGTCATTCCCTTCGGCGTCGGGATCGTCGCCCTCGTCGCGCTCGTCGGTGCCGCCATCGGGCGCGTCCTCCGACTCCGGCCGCGTCGGATCCTCTCCGCGCCGCGCCTTCTCCAGGCGCTCCCTGCGGTCGCGGATCGTGCCGATCGTGACCACGAAGACGACCACGACGACGAGGACGGGCACCAGGTAGTCGACGATCCAGTCCGGCACGTCGATGCCCAGATGGATGTCCGGGATCCATCCGAACAGCAGGTTCCAGAGCCAGCCGAGGAACCGACGGATCGGCTCGAGGAGCGCGTCGACGAGTTCCCGCACGGGACGCGTGACCTCGCCGATCCAGGTGCGGATGCCGCGGGTCGCCTCGTCGATCCAGGTGACGACGGGCTCGACGAGTCGGCCGATCCAGCGCTTGACCGGATCGAGCAGTCCTGAGAAGAGCGCTCCGAGTCCCAGCAGGGGCACCAGATAGCGCGCGGCCTGGGCGCCGGCGGCGATCAGGCCGAAGCGCACGGGATGATCGGCCTTGCGGGCCTCGCGGGCGGCGGAGGGCGATCCCTCGGCGGGCACCAGCGGCGCGCCGACGATCTCGTCCGCGCGGACCACGTCCACCTCACCGGCGCCGCCGAGCGTCGTGGTGCGCACGACGAGCTTCTCGCGGTCCTTCATCGTCCCGCTCGCGGTGGGCCTGCGCACGGTGATCGTGGTGCGGAAGAAGCCGTCGTCGAGCTTCAGCGCGAGGCCGTCCGCCGTGGTGACGTCCTCCGCGCGGTCGGCCTTCGCGAGCGCCTTCTCGGCCTTCGGGACGTGGCGCACGCCGTCGATGAGGATGACGGCCTCGGTGTCCAGGGTGCGGTGGCGCACCTCGGCGACGTACTCGTGGCCGTCGCGTCGGCCCTCGTAGCGCACGTCGGCGCCGAAGCGCGTGGTGCGGTGCGCCCCGAACTCCTCGTCGCCCTCGGTCGCGTCGCTCTCCGTCGCGCCGTCCGTCCCTTCGACGGCCGGCTCCCTGTCCTCGGGCCCCTCGGCGTGCATCCCCTCGTCCTGCATGCCCTCCATCGTGCCGGGCCGCGCGGGGCCGCGGATCATGCGGAAGCATGGGGCCAGGGGCGACGACGGTCTCGCCCTCAGACCATCGGCCGACGCAGCACGTGCCGCAGGGCCTGCTCGAGCTCCGTGTGGGCGGGGTCGAACCCGCTTCCCAGCAGGCGCGACGCGTCGACGTCCTGGTCGGCCCGTACGAGTTCCTTCGCCCCCTCGCTCCCGAGCAGCAGGGCGGGCCCGAAGCCGGGGACCGGCACGAGCGCAGGCCGGTGCAGCACGCGTCCGAGCGTCCGGGCGAACTCCCGCGAGGTGACGGGCGCGGGGGCGACCGCGTTCACGGGCCCCTCGAGCTCGTCCGCGCACAGGGCGTGGGCATAGGCGCGGGCCATGTCGTCCAGGGTGATCCAGGAGAGCACGGCGTCCGGTGCCGCGAGCCGACCGCCGATCCCGGCGAGGAACATGGGGATCTGGGGGAGCAGGGCCCCTCCCCCGTCGGAGAGCACGATGCCCGTGCGCAGGTGCACCACGCGCACGCCCGCCCGCGCCGCGGGGGCGCTGCTGGCCTCCCATTCTTCGCAGACGCGGGCGAGGACGTCGTCGCCGAAGGCGTCGTCCTCGGTGAGCACCTCGCCCGGCCGCTGGGCACCGTAGGCGCCGATCGCGCTGGCCTGCACGAGGACCCTGGGGCCGGCCGATGCACCGTCCGATCCGTCCTGCATGCGCGCGAGCGTGCGCGCGATGAGGTCGCCGCCGCGCACACGGGACGTGAGGATCTCGCGCTCGGCGCGCGCGGTGAAACGCGTGGAGATGGGCCGGCCGGCGAGGTTCACGACGGCGTCGACGCCCTCGAGGTCGGCGGGGTCGAGCTCGCCGTGCTCGGGGTCCCAGGGGATCTCGTCGGGTCCCTCGGCGCGGCCGCGGACCATGCGGATCACCCGGTGGCCGCCGGTGCGCAGCAGCGCGACGAGCTGCGTGCCGATCAGACCGGACGCCCCGGCGATCGCGACCACCAGCCGCGGGGAGCCGGCATAGCGGGCGTGGAAGGCGAGGTCCTCGCGCAGCTGCGCGCCGCGGAAGGCGAGCATGCGCTCGATCGTCCGACGGGCCTCGCGCGCCGGGAGGCCGCCGACCCCGCTCGCCTCGCCGGCGCCGCCGCCTCCGGCCGCCTCGCCGGTGCTGCCGATACCGCCCGGCAGCTCGAGGTCGATGCGGTCGCGGATCTCCGAGCTGCCGGGCCCGGTCCCGGCGATCTCGTGCTGGTGCCGCCACGTGCGGAAGTGCCCGGTGACCTGGGCATCGACGAAGGAGTGGACGGCCGTCGCGCCGCTCCCGCGATCCTCGCGGGAGGCGTGCCGCAGCTCCCAGCGGGGGCTGAGCCCCGTCGGCAGCAGCGGAGGGCCGAGCCGCACGGCGACCCGTCGGCCGACCTCGAGCCCGCCCGCGTCGGGATCCTCGATCCTGGCTGTGCCGGGCGGCGTGAGCCGGACAAGAGCGCCGGGCCGTTCGTGCCAGGCGAGGACCTCGTCGACGCCATGGTCCAGTGGGGTGCGTGCCTCGATGCGCATCGGTGCCTCCCGGCGTCGGTCGCGGGTGTTCGCGGTGATGCGCCACGGTACGCGCTCCCGCTGGTCGGACGTCGGCGTCCGACCTGCTGCGGCGGAGCGGCAGGGTCAGTCGAGCGCGTCGACCTTGGGCCGACCGCCGTCGCCGCCCGCGGCACGGGCGTCGGCCCGCTCCTCCCAGAACTCGGCGTTGCGGATGCCCAGTGGTCGCGGGTCGAACTGCGGATCCAGGCCATCGCGCTTCTGGCGCCGGTAGTCCTTGAGCGCCTTCATCGCGGGCACCTGCAGCACCAGGATCGCGATGATGTTCAGCCAGGCCATCGCGCCCACGCCGATGTCGCCGAGCGCCCACGCGTTGCCGGTGGTCGTGGCCAGGCCGCCGATCGCCACGGCGATGATCATGAGGACGCGGAGCACCCACACCAGCGCGCGGCGCACCTGGTGGCTCGGCACCCAGCGCATGAGGTAGGTCAGGTTGGTCTCGGCCATGTAGTAGTACGCCACGATCGTGGTGAAGGCGAAGAAGAACAGCGACAGCGCGATGAACGAGGCGCCGACGCCCGGCAGGAAGGTGTCGAAGCCCGCCTGCGCGAAGCCGGGACCCACGGGGACGTCGTCGGCCAGACCGCCGGGACCCTGGGTGAGGATCTGCGAGGGATCCTCGACCGCATCGGAGTACACGCGGTACATGCCGGTGGACAGGATCATGAAGGCGGTCGCGGAGCACACGAACAGGGTGTCGACGTAGACGGCGAAGGCCTGCACGAAGCCCTGCTTGGCGGGGTGGGAGACCTCCGCGGCGGCAGCGGCGTGCGGGCCCGTGCCCTGGCCGGCCTCGTTCGAGTACAGGCCGCGCTTGACGCCCCACTGGACGGCGAGGCCCACGATCGCGCCGTAGACCGAGTCCATGCCGAAGGCGGAGGAGAAGATCTCGGAGAAGACGGGCACGATCTGGTCGGCGTTCACGAACATCACGACGATCGCCGCGAGGATGTAGATGACCGCCATCACGGGCACCACGAGGCCCGCGAAGGTGGCGATGCGCTTGACGCCGCCGACCACGATGAGCATCAGCAGCACCAGGATCACGACGGTCGAGATCCACTGCGGGAGGCCCCAGGCGCCGAAGGCGGAGACGGAGATGCCGTTGGCCTGCACGCCCGGGAGGAAGAAGCTCATGGCCAGCACGGTGACGAGCGAGAAGACGATCGCGTAGACCAGGGAGATGCCCTTGGCGCCGGTGTGCTTGTAGGCCTTCTCGATGTAGAACGCGGGGCCGCCGCGGTACTCGCCGGTGTCGCGGTCGCGCTCCTTGAAGATCTGGCCGAGCGTGCACTCGATGAAGGAGGTCGCCGACCCCAGGAAGGCCATCGCCCACATCCAGAACACCGCGCCCGGCCCGCCGAAGGCGATGGCCGTCGCGACGCCCGCGATGTTGCCGGTGCCCACGCGGCCGGCGAGAGAGATCATCAGCGACTGGAAGGAGGAGACGCCGCTCTCCGACTTCTCGCCCCTGATGATCTGCCGCAGCATGTCGGGGATGTTGACGACCTGGAGGAGCAGGGTCCTCGCGGTGAAGTAGAGACCTGCACCCAGGCACAGGATGATGAACGGCGCGCCCTGGATGTTTCCGGACAGCCAGGCGATGAAATCACTCATGCGAGGAGGCTCCTGAGGAGGGGGCAGGGGATGTGCAGCACGCACGAGTGTGACGCACGACTCCCCTGAGGGTGCGCACTTCCGCGTCCCGTTGCGCAATCGAGACCTCCGTGGAGCGCGCCCGGCGTCGTCGCCGAACCTCTCCACACCCCCCGGTCGCCGCCGCATCCGCCGTGCGTCGGGACGCCGTGCCACGCACCGGCTCCGGGCATGAGAGGACCCCTCGCGCACCTGCCAGAGCCCACCTGCCCTTGCTGCCGTCAAGCCCTGGGGGAGTTCAGTGAGGTGACACCGCACGAGGGGTCGCGCACGAGTCTAGCGATCCTGCGCCGCGCGTGCACACCCGCCGCCGCGCGGCGTGACGCGGCTCCCTTCGTCCGCCGCGGACCTGCGGTCCGTGTGCTCTCGCCTGGCGAGAATCCGCCTCCCCGCCAGGCGCTCCGGGGCCGTAGAGTGGTGATGCCGGTCACGTCCCGAGGATGCGATGTGCTCCCCGGGCGCGACCACCGATGGAACCGATCTCGACGAGGAGAGTCATGACCGTCTATGCACGACCCGGGACCGACGGGGCGAAGGTCTCCTTCGCCTCCCGCTACGACAACTACATCGGCGGCACGTGGGTGCCCCCGGTCAAGGGCGAGTACTTCGAGAATCCGACCCCGGTGACGGGCGAGGTGTTCTGCGAGGTGGCCCGCTCGACCGCCGAGGACGTCGAGCTCGCGCTCGACGCGGCGCACAAGGCCGCCCCCGCCTGGGGGAAGACGTCGGTCGCCGAGCGCGCCGTCATCCTCAACAGGATCGCCGATCGCATCGAGGAGAACCTCGAGACCCTCGCGGTCGCCGAGACCTGGGACAACGGCAAGCCCATCCGGGAGTGCCTGAACGCGGACCTGCCGCTCGCGGTCGATCACTTCCGCTACTTCGCGGGCGCGATCCGCGCCCAGGAGGGCACGCTCTCCCAGATCGACGACGACACCGTCGCGTACCACTTCCACGAGCCCCTGGGCGTGGTCGGCCAGATCATCCCCTGGAACTTCCCGCTGCTCATGGCGACGTGGAAGCTCGCCCCGGCCCTCGCGGCCGGCAACTGCATCGCCCTCAAGCCCGCCGAGCAGACCCCGGCCTCGATCATGGTGCTCATCGACCTCATCGGGGACCTGCTGCCCGAGGGCGTCCTGAACATCATCAACGGCTTCGGCGCCGAGGCGGGCAAGCCGCTCGCCTCCAACAGCCGGATCGCGAAGATCGCGTTCACGGGCGAGACCACGACCGGGCGTCTGATCATGCAGTACGCCTCGCAGAACCTCATCCCGGTGACCCTCGAGCTGGGCGGCAAGAGCCCGAACCTGTTCTTCGACGACGTCGCGAGCGAGAAGGACGCCTACTACTCGAAGGCCCTCGAGGGCTTCGCGATGTTCTCGCTGAACCAGGGCGAGGTCTGCACCTGCCCGTCGCGCGCGCTCGTGCAGAAGGGCATCTACGACTCGTTCGTGGCCGACGGCCTCGAGCGCGTGAAGGCCACGAAGCAGGGGAACCCCCTGGACACGGACACCCAGATCGGCGCGCAGGCCAGCAACGACCAGCTCGAGAAGATCCTGTCCTACATCGACATCGGGAAGCAGGAGGGCGCGAAGATCCTCACCGGCGGCGAGCGCGCCGACCTCGGCGGGGACCTGTCCGGCGGCTACTACGTCACGCCGACGGTCTTCGAGGGCGACAACTCGATGCGCATCTTCCAGGAGGAGATCTTCGGCCCCGTGCTGGCCCTGACCTCGTTCACGGACTACGACGACGCGATCTCGATCGCCAACGACACCCTCTACGGGCTCGGCGCGGGTCTCTGGTCGCGCAGCCAGAACATCGTCTACCGGGCGGGCCGCGCCATCCAGGCCGGTCGCGTGTGGGTGAACAACTACCACAGCTATCCCGCGCACAGCGCCTTCGGCGGGTACAAGTCGTCGGGCATCGGCCGCGAGAACCATCTGATGATGCTCGACCACTACCAGCAGACCAAGAACCTCCTGGTCTCCTACTCCGAGACCGAGCTCGGCTTCTTCTGATCCCGTCGGGTCTCCATCACTCGCGAGAGGTGAGTTGTCGTCGTCAACAGCCCCTTTTGAGGACGACAACTCACCTCTCGCGAGATCGTGGCGCTGCAGCCGCACCGGCTGCCCCGCACCACGCGCCTCGCGCCGCGCACTACGACCACGCGCAACGGTCTCCCCAGGAGGCCGCACATCGGAAGGAGCGCATCATGACGGATTCCTCCGCCGAGAACCCGACCCCTGCACCCGGCACCTCGTCGGCCGCGGGCGCGGGGGCCGCGGCCGACGAGGTGCCGGGTGCAGGGGTCGGGTTGTCGGCGGAGGAATCCGTCAAGATGCGCTC
>NZ_JAKRMO010000041.1:0-39524 GCF_022346485.1 Brachybacterium sp. ACRRE
CCACCCCGTCGGCCCGCGTCCGTCTGCACCCCCTCGCCCCGGGCGCCGCCCGCATCGACGGCGGGTTCTGGGGCCTGCGTCAGGAGCGCAACCGGCGCGACGCCCTGCGCGCGGGGCACGAGCAGCTCGAGGCCTCCGGCACGCTGCAGAACTTCCGGATCGCCGCCGGGACCGCCGAGGGCGAGGCCCGCGGCATGATCTTCCAGGACTCGGACGTCTTTAAGTGGCTCGAGGCCGTGGCCTTCGAGCTGGGGCGCGAGGACGACGCCGAGCTGCGGCGCCTCATGGGGCAGGTCACCGCGACCGTCGCCGCGGCGCAGCAGGAGGACGGGTACCTCAACAGCGTCCACCAGCTGCGCCACTCCCGCGAGGAGCGGTACACCAACCTGGCCTGGAACCACGAGCTGTACTGCTACGGCCACCTCATGCAGGCCGCCGTCGCCCAGTCCCGCAGCGCCGGCGACGACGCGCTCCTGCAGGTGGCGCTGCGGATCCTGGACCACCTCACCCGGGTGTTCGGCCCCGGCGGGAACGTCGGCGTCCCGGGTCATCCCGAGATCGAGATGGCCCTGGTCGAGCTGCATCGCGAGACCGGCCGAGCCGACGCCCTGGACCTCGCGCGCACCTTCCTCGAGCGCCGCGGGCACGCCACGACCTCGAAGGATCCGGGCCCGGGCTACTTCTCGGACCGTGTGCCGGTGCGGGAGGCGACGACGGTCGAGGGGCACGCGGTGCGCGCGCTCTATCTCGCCGCCGGGGCGACGGACCTCGCGATCGAGGACGACGACGCCGAGCTCCTCACCCACGAGCAGCGCCTGTTCGCGACGACGCTCGCCACCAAGACCTACGTGACCGGCGGGATGGGATCGCGCTGGGACTGGGAGGCCTTCGGCGACCCCTTCGAGCTGGGCACCGACCGCGGGTACGCGGAGACCTGCGCGGGCATCGCCGCGGTCCAATGGGCCTGGCGGCTGCTGCTCGCCACGGGCGACGAGTCCTTCGCCGATGCGATCGACCGCCTGCTGCACAACGCCGTCCTGCCCGGCGTCTCCCTCGCGGGAACCGAGTTCTTCTACGTGAACTCGCTGCAGCTGCGCGAGGGCGCGATCGCCGACGAGGGCCGCTCGATCGCGCACGGTCGGCGCGGCTGGTTCGACTGCGCCTGCTGCCCGCCGAACGTCATGCGCACCCTGGCGAGCCTCGACCAGTACGTCGCGACGTCCGACGAGTCCGGGCTGCAGCTGCACCTGTATGCGAGCGGCCGGTACGGCACACAGGTGGACGGCGAGGACTTCGCGATCGAGGTCGCGACCGACTACCCGCACGACGGCACGGTGCGGATCCGTGTCCTCGCGGCGCCCAGCGCCGAGACGGAGCTGACGCTGCGCGTGCCGGCATGGGCCGACGGGGCGCGGCTCGAGGACCCGTCGGGGGCCGATGACCGGGACGCCGTGACGCCGCTCTCCCCCGGTGCCCATACCGTGCGGCGCGTCTTCGCCACCGGTGAGGAGCTGGTGCTGGACCTGCCGATGAGCGCCCGCTTCGTCGCCGCGCCGCACCGGGCGGATGCCTCGCGCGGCGCGGTCGCCCTGGAGCGCGGCCCGCTCGTCTACGCGCTCGAGCAGGCGGACCAGGAGGGCGAGCGCACCGTCGACGACGCGCTCGTCGACCCCTCCGCGCCCGTGCGCGAGCAGCGGATCGACGCCCTCGACGGGGTGGTCGCGCTCGACGTGACGGGCTGGGCCTCTCCCCCGCCGCCCACCGTGAGCGGCGAGGACGACGTGCCCGCGGTGACGGACGCGTGGCCGTATCGCGCCTGGTCGGGGGCGACCTCCGATCCGACCCCGCACACCTGGCGAGCGATCCCCTACTACGCGTGGGCGAACCGGGAGATCGGGCCGATGCGCGTGTGGATGCCGCTGAGGGAGCGATCGTGATCACGCGACGCTCGCTCCTGCGGGCAGGCGCTCTGACCGGCGCCGCCGCAGGAGCGGCCGCGCTCGCGGGCTGCTCGGGCACGCTGCCTCAGACCGACACGAGCGTGCGCGGCTTCGGCGAGGGCGCGAAGGGCACGGTGCGCGTGTGGTGCAGGGCGGGCACGCAGGACGCGATCACCGCGGCGGCGAAGGCCTTCTCCGAGGCACAGGACCGGTTGACCGTCGACGTCACCCCGATCCCCGACGCCCAGTACGTCACCAAGCTCGCGACCTCGATCCGCGGCGGCACCGTCCCGGACCTCGTGGACTTCGACCTCATCAACTGCCCGATGTTCATCGTCCGCGACGCCTTCGCCGACCTCACCGAGCAGGTCGAGGCGCTCGGCATCACCGACGTCCTCTCCCCCGGCCACCTCGGCGAGGTCACCTACCGCAAGCGGTACTACGGCATCCCGTTCCTGGGCGACTACTCGACCCTCTGGTACAACACGCAGATCCTCGAGGACGCGGGCGTCAACCCCGAGAAGGCGACTGCCGACCTCCCGTCCGTGCTGGACGCCTGCCGCACCCTCCAGGAGAAGACTCCCGACGTCACGCCGTGGAGCTTCCCCGGCAACGCTTCCGGGACGCTCGGATTCACCGTGCAGCCGATGATCTGGGCGGCCGGGACGGACCTCGTGACCGAGGATCCCGCCGACCAGCGCGGGAACGTCGAGGGCAACGACGCTCTGCAGTCCGTGCTGGAATTCCACCGGGACCTGTGGAAGGACGAGCTGGTGACTCGTCGGACCTACTCCGACGACGGCACCCAGTGGGGCGCGGACTTCCGCACCGGCGGGGTCGCGATGATCCCCGGCAGCTACGGCATGGCCGTGCCCGAGGCGTCCGAGGAGATGCGCGGTCGCTTCGCGAACGTGCTGATTCCCGGCCCCGAGGGCGGGCGCTCCACGTTCTCCGGCGGCGACGACCTGTGCATCCCGAACGGCTGCGCGAACGCATCCGGAGCCTGGGAGTTCTGCCGCTTCCTCCTGGCGGTCGAGCAGCAGGAGCGCCTGCCGGAGGCCGGGTACCTGCCCATCCGCTCCGACGCGGCGACCGACAGGTTCCGCGAGGACTTCCCGCTCGCGGTCCCGCCCATCGACGGCATCGCCGACGGGTACGTGCCCTTCACCCTCGGCTACAACCTTCTGTACAACCAGCCGGCCGGTCCCTGGCTCGCGATGTTCCGCGAGGCCGTGTTCGCCGGCGACGTGGAGGGCGCGATGCAGTCCGCGCAGTCCGAGTACGACCGCATCCTCGAGCAGACGAGGCCGTGAACGCCATGACGACACGATCCGGCTCAGAAGCTCTCCCCGCGACGGCGGGACCGGCGCGTTCGCGGCGCCGACGACGAGGCTCACTCACCCACCCGGCCCGCACCGGCATTCTCCTGGTGGCCCCGGCGGTGCTGCTGGTGGCGCTGTTCGCCCTGGTCCCGCTCGTCTTCGCGGTGTACATCTCGCTGACGAACTGGCCGCTGATCGGCGAGTACCGGTTCGTGGGCCTGGACAACTACCGCCTCGCCCTTCAGGACCCCGGCATGTTCAAGGCCGTGCGGTACACGCTGATCTACACGCTCATCGTGACCGTGCCGATCCTCGTGCTCGGGTACGGGCTCGCGGTGCTCGTGCGGCGGCGGCGTCGCGGATCGACCCTGCTGCGCACGATCTTCTTCGTGCCCTACGTCGTCGGCCTCACGACCCTGAGCTACATGCTCGTGCTCGAGGCGCAGCCGGATTCCGGCGTGATCAACCGGGTGCTGAAGGCTCTCGGGATCACCGACGGCACCACCGCCTGGCTGGTCGACGGGCCGCTCGCGACGATCCTCCTGTGCCTCCTGGTGATCTGGACCGTGCCGGGGCTGACCATGATCCTGCTGATGTCCGCCATGCAGGGCGTCCCCTCGGAGGTCTACGAGGCCGCCGAGATCGACGGCGCCACCTGGTGGCAGCGGGAGTGGCGGATCACCATCCCGATCATCAGGCCCTCCATCGCGATCGCCCTGATCATCTCGGTGATCGGCTCCCTGCTCGCCTTCAACCAGTTCTACATCCTCACCCGCGGCGGCCCGGGCACGGACACCATGACGATGGTCGGATACATCTACAACCGCGCCTTCGTCGAGCTCCAGCTGGGCTCGGCCACCGCCATGTCCCTGCTGCTGGTGATCGTGGTCGCCGCGGTCACGGGCGCCCAGTTCCTGCTGCTGCGAGAGAAGGACTGACGATGAGCGCAACCCACGCGACCGAACGCGAGCCCCGCGGGAAGGTGACGCTGTACGCCGCCTTCGGCGTCACCCTCGCCCTGGTGTTCACCCTGCCGCTGGTGTGGGCGGTGCTGCGGGCCTTCCAGCCCAACGACACCATCGTCACGGCCGCATCCCTCTCGCAGACGTTCGACCTCACCTGGAAGAACTTCGCGCAGATCCTGTCCCCGAACGGTTCGCTGTGGTCGGCCCTGATCAACTCGGTGATCGTCTCGCTGGGCACAGCGGTGCTCACGGCCGTGATCGCCACGCTCGCCGGGTACGGGCTCTCGCGCTTCCGCTTCCCCGGCGCCCGGGTGGCGTTCTCGGTGATCCTGCTGTCGATGATGGTGCCGTTCCAGGCGATCCTCACCCCGCTCTACCTCGAGATGAACGCCCTGCACCTCACCGACTCCCTGCTGGGACTCGTGCTCTTCTACACGACGGTGAACCTTCCCTTCGGGGTGTTCGTCATGAAGGCGTCCTGCGATGCGGTGCCCTCCTCCCTCGAGGACTCCGCGATCGTCGACGGTGCGGGCACGCTGCGGATGCTCACGGGCGTGCTGCGTCCGCTGCTGCTGCCGGGGATGGCGAGCGCCGGGCTCTACGCGTTCCTCGCCTCGTGGACGGAGTTCCTGGGAGCCCTCACCTTCATCACCCGGGAGAACCTCTACACGCTGCCGATCGCGCTGCTGAACCTGCAGTCCGGCACCTTCGGAGAGCTCGACTACGGGCTCCTCGTCGCCGGCGCCGTCGTCGCGATGGTCCCGTGCATCATCCTCTACGTCGCGCTGCAGAGGTTCTACGTGCAGGGGCTGGCCGCCGGAGCCGTGAAGGGCTGAGCTGGGGTGGGTGCCGGTCGCCCGCGCGCACCGTCTCCCGCCCTCGCCCGTGCGCGGTGAGAAGCACGAAACGGTTGCCAAGAGCGGTCTTGGCAACCGTTTCGCACTTCTCACGGTCCGGCGGGGCGGTGGACCGCGCTTTCGCGGTCCGGCGGGGCGGTGGACCGCGCTTTCGCGGTCCGATGGGGCGTGGTGTGGCGGGGTGGGCCGTCCCGCCCCGCCCCGCGCCGCCGCGGACGGGCGCGCACGGTCCCGGCGCCGCCCCTACGCTGGTCACGTGGCATCCATCGGCATCATCGGCACCAGCCCGAGCTTCTACAGCGACCTCGACTACGACAACGATTCCGCGCCCCTGGTGGCGGCGCTCGAGGCGCGCGGGCATCGCTCCGCACGCCTCGACTGGCACGAGGACCTGGACTGGGGAGCATGGGACCTGCTCGTGCTGCGCAGCCCGTGGGACTACGCCACCCAGCCCCGTGCGTTCGACGCCTGGCTGGAGCGCGCGGGCACGGCCTCGCGCGTGCTGAACGACCCCGCCCTGGTGCGCTGGAACATGGACAAGCGCTACCTCGCCGACCTCGAGCGGGAGGGCGTCGCCGTCGTACCCACCGACTATCTCGAGGACGGGAGCGCGCTCGCCACGGCGCTCGCGGCGCGCGGCACCGAGCATGTCGTCCTCAAGCCGGCCGTCGGCGCCGGGTCCCGCCTGACCGGTCTGTTCAGCGCCGGGGACCCCTCCGCGCAGGCGCTGGGCCTGGAGATCCTCGCCGAGGACGGCACCGTGATGCTGCAGCCCGAGGTGCCCGAGCTCTCGGCCGGCGCGGAGAAGGCGCTCTACCTCATCGACGGCCGCTTCACCCACGCGATCGCCAAGGGCGCCCTGCTCGCCCGCGGCGGTGGCCTCATCGGCGGCGTCTACGAGGAGAACCCCGTGGTCGTCGAGACCACCGAGGAGGAGCGCGCCTTCGCCGAGCGGGTGCTCTCCGCTGTGGTCCGGGCGACAGGCCAGCAGATGCCGCTGTACGCGCGGATCGATACCGTGGACTCCGCGCACCACGGACTCGTGCTGCTCGAGGCCGAGCTGTTCGAGCCGACCTTCAACCTGCACCTCGCGCCCGAGATCGTCGAGGTGTTCGCCGAGGCGATCCTCGCGCGACTCCCCCAGGGGGACTGAGCCGCCGCCCGGCCGACGCGGAACCCCGGCCTTCGACGCCACCAGGAAGGACCCCGCAGATGACTCCCGAGCAGGACACCCCCGACCAGCGACACGAAGCCCCCGCCGAGCGGCACGACGCCTCCCGCCCCGTGCACGTCATGAGCTTCAACGCGCTCTTCCAGACGGACTCCACGACGCCCGACGAGCCCGCCCACTGGGCGCACCGCGCCCCCGCGATCCGCGGCCTCATGGCCGCGGTGATGCCGGACCTGCTGGGGCTGCAGGAGATGCAGACGCACACCTTCGGGCCGATCGAGGAAGGGCTCGGCCGGGCGTACCGGGCCGTCGGCACGATGGGCGTCAAGGGCGGCAGCCAGGGCCTCATCAACCCGATCCTGTTCAACGCCGAGCGCTTCGAGCTGGTCGCCTGGGACCAGTTCTGGCTCTCGGACACGCCGCGCGTGATCGGCTCGACGACCTGGGGGAACACGGGTCCGCGCGGTGCCACCTGGGTGCGCCTGCGCGATCGCGAGAGCGGGCGCGAGCTCGTGCATCTCAACACGCACCTGGACCACGTCATCACGCAGGCGAAGGCCAAGGGCGCTCAGCTGATCGCCGACCGTCTGCGCCAGTTCGCGCTGTGGGGTCTGCCGACGATCACCACGGGTGACTTCAACTCCGTCGCCGGCGACTCCCCCGCCTACGAGATCCTCGTCGAGCGCGGCGGGCTGCAGGACTCGTGGGTCGCGGCCGAGCAGCGCCTGAGCCCGCAGCTGTCGACCTTCCCGTTCTTCGGCGAGGTCGAGGAGTCCGACTTCCGCATCGACTGGATCCTGCTCAGCGAGGGCGTGCGCGTGCTCGACGCGACGATCGACGCCCGTCGGCCCGGCGGGGTGTTCCCCAGCGACCACCTGCCGGTGCAGGCGCACGTGGTGCTGCCGTAGCAGGTGCCAGGGCGCCGGGGCGACGGGGCGCCGGGGCGACCGCGCCGCCTCGGATCCCCGCCCTTCGATGTCGCTGGGTGAGGTCTCGACCTCGTATACGCGTCGAGACCTCACCCAGCGACATCGGCCGCCCCGGTCGGCCGAGTTCGTCCGGCCGCGCGAGTCCGGCAGCACCTCATCGACCGCGAACCGCCCCGCTCAGCCCGCGAAGCCCAGCAGGTGGCGCATGGCCAGCTGCTGCAGGCGCACGAAGCCGAAGTTCCTGGCCCCTGCGGCGTCGACGTCGAAGTCCTCGAAGGCGCTGCGGTCGGCGAGGAGGTCGGCGAGGGACTCGTTCGCGCCCAGGGTGGGCCTGCCGAGGTCCTCGATGCCCGAGTAGGCCAGGGCCTCCTGGACCTCCGGATCGGCGCGGAACGCCAGCGCGCGCTCCTTGAGCATCAGGTACATCTCCATGTTCGCGGCCGCCGCGTCGTACTGGCCCTTCTCGTGCTCGGTGCGCGAGGGCTTGTAGTCGAAGTGGCGGGCGCCGTCGAAGGCGCCGGGCTTGGAGGGGAAGCCGTTCTCCAGCAGGTCCACGGTGAAGAACGCGCTGATCAGGTCGCCGTGGCCGAACACGAGGTCCTGGTCGTACATCGGGCCGTGCTGGCCGTTGAGGTCGATGTGGAAGAGCTTGCCGGCCCACAGCGCCTGGGCGAGGCCGTGGGTGTAGTTCAGCGTCGCCATCTGCTCGTGGCCGGTCTCGGGGTTGATGCCGATGATGTCGCGGTGCTCGAGCTGCTCGATGAAGGCGAGGGCGTGGCCGACGGTGGGCAGGAAGATGTTGCCGCGGGGCTCGTTGGGCTTGGGCTCGAGGGCGACGCGCAGGTCGTATCCCTTGTCCTTGATGTACCCGGCGACGGTGTCGATGCCCTCGGCGTAGCGCTGATGCGCGGCGAGCAGGTCCTTCGAGCCGTCGTACTCGGCGCCCTCGCGGCCGCCCCACATGACGAAGGTCTTCGCGCCCAGCTCCGCGGCGAGGTCCACGTTGGTGAGGACCTTGCGCAGGCCATACCGGCGCACCGAGCGGTCGTTGCTGGTGAAGGCGCCGTCCTTGAAGACCGGGTGGGCGAAGGTGTCGGTCGTGATCATCTCGATCACCAGGCCCGTCTCCTCCGTGACCTTCTTCAGCTGCGCGATGATCCGCGAGCGCTCCTCGGGGCTCGCGCCAAAGGGGACCACGTCGTTGTCGTGGAAGGTGAAGCCCCAGGCGCCGATCTCGGCGAGGCGGCGGATGTGCGCGGTGAGCTCGAGCGGCGGACGCGTCGGGTCGCCGAACTGGTCCTTCGCGGTCCATCCGGTGGTCCACAGGCCGAAGGAGAAGCGATCCTCGCGGGTGGGGGTGGGAGCGGTCATCGTTGATCTCCTCTGTTTAGTAAGATGCAGCAACTAACCTACGGGCCGTTGCCCGCGGGCACAAGTGGGCGGACGCGGCCCGGACCCGCCCGCCCAGCGGATACGCTCAGCGGGCCGACGACGATCCACGGCAGTCACCCAGCGACGATCGACGCAGAGCACCGCGGAGACGAGCGACGCTGAGCAGCGCGGCACAGCACAGCGCGGCGCGCGACGAGAGGAGCATCCCCGTGCAGTCCACCCATCTGCGGGAGCACAACCTCTCCCTCTGCCTGCGCACCCTCTCCTCAGCGCCCGAGCCGCTCTCGCGCGCCGGTCTCGCCGCCCGCACGGGGCTCACCAAGCCCACGGTCTCCAAGCTCGTCGAGGAGCTCATCGGCGCGGGGCTCGTGGCCGAGGACGCGCCGCTGATCCACGGCACCGGCCGACCGATGGTCCCGCTGCGCCCCGCGAGCGGCACCCTGCTCGCGATCGGCCTCGAGGTCACCGCCGTCGGCGTCTCCTGCCTGGCCACCGACCTCACCGGAGAGGCGCTCGCCGCGGCCGACGAGACGCTGGATGCCGTGGCCGCCCCTCCCTCCCGGGTCATCGAAGCCTGCGGGAGGCTCGTCTCCGAGGTGCGCGGGACGGCGAGCGCCGATGCCCCGGCCCCGCTGCCCGTGGTCGGGGTGTGCGCGGCCCTGCCCGGTCGGATCGATCCGGCCGACGGGTCCGTGCTCTCCGCGCCCGGGATCGGCTGGAGTGACGTCCCGTTCGTGGCCCGGCTGCGGGAGCGGCCCGAGCTCGCCGGCCTCACCGTGCTCGCGCAGAACGACAACCGGCTCTCCGTGCTCACCGAGCTCGATCAGCGGCCCGGCCAGTCCTTCGTCTACCTGCGCGGACACACCGGCGTGGGCGGGGCGGTCGTGCTGGGCGGGCGCGTGCTGGAGGGCGAGCACGGGTGGGCCGGCGAGTTCGGGCACATGGTCGTCGAGCCGGGCGGGGCGCTCTGCCGCTGCGGGCGACGCGGCTGCCTCGAGGCGTACGTGTCCGCGCATGCTCTGCGCGAGCGGGCCGGGCTCGGTCCGGAGTCCTCGCTGGAGGAGCTGGTCGACGCGCTCGCCCACGGGAGCGGGACCGGCCGGGCCGACGGCCGGAGCGAGGTGATCGGCACGATCGGCCGCGCCATCGGCACCGCCGTCGCCAACGCGCTGAACGTCCTGGACCTCTCGACCGTCGTCCTCTCCGGCCATCTCGCGCCGATCGGCGAGGAGATCGGGCCCGTGATCAGCGAGACCGTCGCCGAGCACGCGCTCGCGACCGAGGCCGGTCCCATCACGATCGAGCGCTCGGACGCCCCGGCCGATCTCGCTCTGCGCGGTGCCGCACGGTGGGCGCTCGAACCCGTCTTCGCCGCTCCCGGCCAGTGGATCGCCCGCGAGGCCTGATCCGACGCCCCGGCTGATCCGACATCCCTGCTGATCCGACACCCCTGCTGGTCAGCCGGCGCGCGTCGGCGCCGGCCCCGTCGACTCCCGCTCCACGAGGCGCGTCTCGAGCTGGAAGGGATGGGCGAACAGCTCGGGATCCCCGGCGAGCGCGAGCAGGCGCTCGACGGCGACCTGTCCCATGGCGAACAGGGGCTGGCGGATCGTGGTGAGCCGCGGCCAGGTCCAGCGGCACACGATGGTGTCGTCGAATCCGACCACGCTGAGGTCGCCGGGCACGTCGAGTCCTCGCCGGCGCGCCTCGCGCAGCACGCCCACGCCGAGGACGTCGGAGGCGGCGAAGATCGCCGTGGGCGGGTCCTCCAGATCCAGCAGCTGCGCGGCGCAGATCTCCCCGTCCTCGTCATCGAAGCGGCCGTGCAGCACGAGCGCGGGATCGAACTCGATGCCCTGCTGCTCGAGGCCGCTGCGGTATCCCTGAAGACGCTGCCTGCCGGGGATCGACTCCTCGGGACCGGCCAGCGTGGCGATCCGGCGGTGCCCGAGGGCCGCGAGGTGACGGACGGCAGAGACCGCGCCCTCCCAGTTCGTCGCCGCGATCGTCACCAGGTCCGGTACGGGCGCGCCGACGGCCGCGTCCGGCACCGAGATGGGGTCGATGACGATCAGGGGCAGGTCGAGCTCGCGGCTCCAGCCCGCATGCTCGGGGCCGACGGGCGTGGTGACGGCGATGATCCCCGCGGCGCCGCGACGGGCGGCATCCTCCATCCGCTCCCGCGTCAGCGGCTCGTGCTCGCCGATCTCGCCGCCGCCGGTCTCGACGAGGAGCTGCGCCCCCGCGCGCTGCGCCGCGCGCTCCGCCCCGGCGAGGATGTCGATGACGTAGGGGCTGTCCAGCCGCGGGAACCGGATGAGCGCGACCGGGCTGGGGGTGAGCGCACGGGTCCGCGGCGCATACCCCAGCTCCTCGGCGATGCGTGCCACGCGTTCGCGGGTCTTCTTGCCCACGTCGGCGCGCGCGTTCAAGGCCTTCGAGGCCGTGGCGAGCGAGACCTCCGCGCGGCGCGCGACCTCTGCGAGCGTCACCTTCCGCGGCGTGTCCGCCCTGCCGCGATCCGCTGCGTCCTTCCGGACCTCGCCCTCCCGGGCCTCGTCAGCTCGCCGCGCGCCCTCCTCGGGCTCCGCTCCGTGCACACCGCGCATCCCCGACGTCTCCTCACCCCTGCCGACAGTTCACCACGGGGAGGTGCTTTCGCATACTTTCGCTCCGGCGGCGATGAGCCCATCGTACCCGCTCCGATCCTGTGTCCGCGCACCGTGCGATCACATCGGCACCGACCTCGCGACGAGCGCGCGAGGACGGCTCTTCTCTTCCCGCATGACCGCGCGAGTCCGCCGCGCGACGCATCGCACCGGGGCGCTCGAGCACCGGGTCGAGAGCAGGCAGGCTCGGGAGAGCTGCCCCGGACAGCTCTCGCCGCCCGCCCCTCGCCGCACGGGAGCATGCGCGCCCGCACCACCTCCACCTGCAGTTTCATCTACCACGCCCCGCGGCCGTGACGACTCGCCACTGCCCTTGACCGATGCGCCAGGCCTTTGTAAATTAGCCTCACTTATCGCGCGGCGATGGCCGTCGGCCCGCGGCGCACCCGCTTCCCACCGCACTTCTCGTCACCGTCGACAGCAGGAGCAGGTCATGCACACACCCCTCATCTCGCGCCGCACCGCGCTCGGCGCCGCCGCAGGCGCCTCCGCCCTCGCCCTCGCCGCCTGCGGCACCTCGGGGCCCGGCGGATCCGGCTCCTCGGGCGGCGGTGACTCCGCAACTTTCTGGCAGCTTTCGGGACAGCCGAACGAAGGCATCTACAAGGACTCCGTCGACGCCTTCAACACGCTCGACAAGGGCACCATCGACCTCACGTTCTTCCAGAACGACGCCTACAAGCAGAAGATCCGCACCGCCATCGGCGCGGGCGAGGCGCCCACGATCATCTACGGCTGGGGCGGAGGCGGCCTGCGCACCTACGCCGAGGAGAAGCAGGTCGACGACCTCACCTCGTGGCTCGAGGAGAACGCCGACTTCAAGGACCGCTTCATCGACTCCGTGTGGGGCGCCGCGACCGTCGACGACAAGATCTATGCGCTCCCGATCGGCGCGACCCAGCCGATCATCATGTTCCACAACAAGACGGTCCTCGAGAAGATCGGCGCGAAGGCCCCCACCACCTGGGACGACCTCCTGGACGTCATCGAGAAGGCGCACTCCGGCGGCGTCGCCCCGATCTCCCTCGCCGGGCAGTCGCGGTGGACCTCGATGATGTGGCTCGAGTACCTGCTGGACCGCATCGGCGGGCCGAAGGTGTTCGGGAGGATCGCCGCCGGGGAGAAGGACGCCTGGCTCGACGACGCCGTCGTCGCGATGGGCGACAAGGTCAAGGAGCTGCTCGAGGTCAAGGCCTTCGCCGACGGCTTCGAGTCCATGGCCGCCGACTCCAACACGGACCAGGCCCTGCTGTGGTCCGACAAGGCGGCCCTCATGCTGCACGGCGGCTGGACCTTCGGCGGCATGAAGGCCAGCGGCGGCGACTTCGTCTCCGGCGGGCACCTGGGCTACGGCCCCTTCCCCACCATCGAGGGCGGCAAGGGCGAGCTCGGCGACCTCGTGGGCAACCCCTGCAACTACGTGTCGCTCTCCTCCGCCGCCTCCGACGCCGAGAAGACCGTCGCCCAGGACTTCTTCCTCGAGGGCATGATGACCGACGACGTGGCGGCGGCCTTCGTCGACTCCGGCTCCGCCCCCGTCGTCACCGGTCAGGAGGACGCGCTGAAGGCGAGCGACGACGCCGACTACCTCCAGTGGGTCTACCAGTCCCTCCAGGACGCCCCTGCCTTCACCCAGTCCTGGGACCAGGCGCTGCAGCCCACCGACGCCGAGACGCTGCTGGTGAACACCGAGCAGCTGTTCCTGGGCAAGCTCGAGCCCGAGCAGTTCGCCGAGAACATGAACAGCGGCAAGGGGGCCTGAGCATGACCAGCCCGTCGGCCCGCCTCGATCGCGGCGAGCGTCTCGACCGCGTGGAGAGCGGCGAGCGCCTCGAGCGTGCCGAGAGCGTCGACAGCGGTGAGCGCGCCGACGCCGGCGAGCGCGTCCGGGACGCGGCGAGGACCCGCCCCGCGCGGGGCACCGAGCGCTCGACCCGCGGCGCACCCGGGCGCGAGCGCGTGCAGCTCTCCCACGTGCTGTTCGCCCTGCCCGCACTGGGATTCTTCGCGATCTTCGCGCTGCTGCCGCTGGTGGGCGTGCTCGTGCTGTCCTTCACCTCGTGGAACGGCATCGGCGCCATCACGTTCACCGGGCTCACCAGCTGGGGCGAGGTGCTCACCCGCTCCACGACCTGGCACGGGCTCGCGCTGGTGGTGCTCATGATCGTGGCGACCTGGGTGCTGCAGACGCCGCTGAGCATCCTGCTAGGCACGTTCCTCGCCGGCCGCCAGCGCTACCGCAACGTGCTCGCGGTGCTCTACTTCCTGCCGCTGCTGCTGTCCTCGGCGGCCATCGCGATCACCTTCAAGTCGCTGCTGGACCCGAACTTCGGGCTCGCGAGCGGGCTGAACATGCCCTTCCTCAAGCAGAACTGGCTGGGCGACGCGACCCTCGTGTGGATCGTGCTGCTGGTGATCATCGCCTGGCAGTTCATCCCCTTCCACACGCTCATCTACCAGGGCGCGGTGCGGCAGATCCCGCAGACGATGTACGAGGCGGCGCAGATCGACGGCGCCGGCCGCGTGCGCCAGTTCTTCTCGATCACCCTGCCGCAGCTCAAGTACACGCTGATCACGAGCTCGACCCTGATGGTGGTCGGCGCCCTGACCTACTTCGACATCATCTTCGTGCTCACCCAGGGCGGGCCCGGATCGTCCACGCGGATCCTCCCGCTGGACATGTACCTCACCGGATTCCGCGGCAACGAGATGGGGGTCGCGAGCGCGCTGGCCGTGATCCTCGTGGTCCTGGGCCTGGGCCTCGCGCTCGGCGTGCAGCGCCTGGGCGGCAAGGACGCCTCGGCCAGCCAGACGGAAGGAGCCTGAGCCATGCGCAGGAACTGGATCGGAGGGGCCTTCGGCTGGCTCTGGCTGCTGCTCGTGCTGCTGCCCATCTACTTCGTGGGGATCACGAGCCTGAAGTCGATCTCGACGTACTTCGGCTCGAACCCCGTGCTGCCCTCGGCCGCGCTCGCGTTCGAGAACTTCACCGCCGTGCTCGAGGCCGACTTCGGGATGTACCTGGCCAACAGCGTGCTCGTCGCGCTCGGCACGGTGATCCCGCTCGTGCTCATGGCCTTCATGGCCTCGTACTCGATCGTCCGCGCCACCGGCCGCTTCTCCCGCCCCCTGCGCAGCGTGTTCCTGCTGGGCCTCGCGATCCCCGTGCAGGCGACCATCGTGCCCATCTACCTGCTGATCATCCGCCTGCACATGTACGACTCGCTGGGCGCGCTGATGCTCCCGGGGATCGCGTTCGGCCTGCCGCTGAGCATCCTGATCATCTCCAACTCGATGCGCGACGTGCCCGGGGAGCTGTTCGAGGCGATGGACATCGACGGCTGCAGCGAGTGGCAGAAGATGTGGCGCCTCGCCTTCCCGATGACCCGCCCCGCGCTGGTCACCGTGGGCGTGTACCAGGCGCTGATGTCGTGGAACGGGTTCCTGTTCCCGCTGATCCTCACCCAGAGCCCCGACAAGCGCACGCTGCCGCTCGCGCTGTGGTCCTTCCAGGGCGAGTACGCGACCAACGTGCCCGTGGTGATGGCCGCCGTGGTCCTCTCCTCGATCCCGATCATCGTCCTGTACGCCCTGGGCCGTCGGTACCTCGTGGGCGGCATGACCGCGGGGGCCGGCAAGTGAGCCGTCCCCGGCCGGGAGGCGCCGCGCGGGAGCCGAGCGGCGCGGTCAACCATCGCTCGCGCGCCGGACGGTCCGGTCACGAAGGGATCACGGCCGGTGACCGGGCGGTAACCACGGGCGGGCTCCCCGCGAGGCTGTGGGTCCGCGACGGAATCCCTCCGTCCCCGCGAAAGGACACACCATGGACCTCGTCACCGGCCTTCTCGAGTCGATCCTCGGCGTCGTCGGCGGCATCCTCGGCGGCATCCTCTGACCCCACCCGACCCCGTCGGACGGGGAGGGCCGCAGCGGCGGCCCTCCCCGTCCTTCTGCGCGTTGACCTGCGCGGCCATGCCGGTTGTCCACCGGCGGCGGCCCGGATAGGTTCGAGGGGCCCGCCAGCGGTCGACCTCCCGCCCGTCCCCGACCCGTCCCGCCGCCATCGTCCGCTCACCGAGGAGCCGTGACCCCCGCCGTGACCACCCCGTCCTCCCGCCCGCTGCGCGTCGGCCTCATCGGCCACGGCTTCATGGGCGCCGCCCACTCCCACGCCTGGCGCACCGCGCACCGGTTCTTCGACCTGCCGCTCACCCCCGAGCTGCGCACCCTCGCCGGCCGCCGCCGCGAGACCCTCGCCGAGTCCGCGGAGCGCTTCGGCTTCGCCGCCACCACGACCCGCTGGCAGGATCTCGTCGAGGACCCCGAGATCGACCTCGTGGACATCTGCACCCCCGGCGACACCCACCGGGAGATCGCGCTCGCCGCACTCGCCGCCGGCAAGCACGTGCTGTGCGAGAAGCCGCTCGCGAACTCCGTGGCGGAGGCCGAGGAGATGGCGGACGCCGCCCGCGCCGCCTCCGCCCGCGGCATCCGCTCGCTGTGCGGGTTCTCCTACCGCCGCACCCCTGCCCTGGCCTATGCCCGTCAGCTCGTCGCCGAGGGCTTCGTGGGCGAGATCCGACAGGTCCGCGCCCAGTACCTGCAGGACTGGCTGGCCGACGCCGACGCCCCCATGACCTGGCGGCTGGAGAAGGAGAAGGCCGGTTCCGGCGCCCTCGGCGACATCGGCGCGCACGTCGTCGACCTCGTCCAATGGGTCACCGGCACGGACATCGAGGCCGTCTCCGGGACGCTCGCCACCGTGGTCCCCACCCGGCCCGCGGCGGGAGCGATGCAGGGCCTGGGCGGGAAGGGCGACGCCGCCGGCGAGCGACGGCAGGTCACCGTCGACGACACCGCCCTGTTCTCCGTGCGTCTCGCGAGCAGCGTGCTCGGGTCCTTCGAGGCCACCCGCATGGCGCAGGGCCGCAAGAACGCGATGCGCATCGAGCTCCATGGCTCGCGCGGCGCGATCGCCTTCGACTTCGAGCGCATGAACGAGCTGGAGATCTACGACGCCACCGCTCCCGCCGGGCGCCAGGGCTTCACCCGCGTGCTCACCACCGAGCCCGAGCACCCCTACGCCGCCGCCTGGTGGCCCACCGGCCACGGCCTGGGCTACGAGCACACCTTCACGCACGAGGCCGCCGACCTGGTGCGCGCGATCGGCGAGGGCACGGATCCCTCACCGTCCTTCGACGAGGCCCTGCGCGTGCAGCGCGTGCTGGCCGCCGTCGAGGCCAGCCATGCCGACGGCTCCCGCTGGACCGCCGTCGGCCCCGCTCCGTCCGCCCCGTCCGCCGCACCCGCCCCGTCCACTGCGCCCACCCCGTCCACTGCGTCCACCACCGAGGAGACCACCCGATGACCACCACCCGAACCGCCCTCGTCGTCCGCGGCGGCTGGGACGGGCACCAGCCCGTCGAGGCGACCGACCTGTTCATCCCCCACCTGCGCGAGCACGGCTTCGAGGTGCGCATCGAGGAGAGCCCGGCCATCTACGCGGACGCCGAGTACATGGCCGGCGTCGACCTCATCGTGCAGTGCATGACCATGTCCACGATCGAGCGCCCCCAGTTCGAGGGGCTCCGGGCCGCGGTCGAGGCCGGGACGGGCCTCGCGGGATGGCACGGCGGCATCGCCGACAGCTACCGCAGCGAATCGGACTACCTCACCCTCATCGGCGGCCAGTTCGGCTGCCACCCGGGCAAGCATCCCGACGAGCGCCGCGGCGAGCAGGACGACAACTACGTCCCCTACACGGTGAACATGCTCCCGGCGGCCACCGAGCACCCCATCACCCGCGGCGTGGACGACTTCGACCTGGTCACCGAGCAGTACTGGGTGCTCTCCGACGACTACATCGACGTGCTCGCGACCACCACCCAGAAGGTGCGCGCGTGGGACCCGTGGAACCGCCCGATCACCTCGCCCGCGATCTGGACCCGCCAGTGGGGGAAGGGCCGGATCTTCGTCGCGACCCCCGGCCACCACGTCGACGTGCTCGAGGATCCCAGCGTGCGCACGATCGTCGAGCGCGGACTGCTGTGGGCCGCGCGCGGATCCGAGGACCCGTACGCCGCCCCGTCCGCCGGCCGCGCGCACCGGACGGAGGAGGCCCGATGAGCGCCGCGCCCCGCCCCCTGCGGATCGGCATGATCGGCTGCGGGAACATCTCCGCGCAGTACCTCGCCTCCTTCCCCGCCCTGCCGGACGTGGAGCTCGTCGCGGTCGCGGACCTCGACGCCTCCCGCGCCGAGGCCGTCGCCTCCGCGCACGAGGGCGTGCGCGCCCTCTCGGTCGACGACCTCATCGCCGACCCGGACGTGGACACGGTCCTGAACCTCACGATCCCCGCGTCCCACGCCGAGGTGGACCAGCGGGCGATCGACGCCGGGAAGAACGTGTACGCCGAGAAGCCCTTCGCCGTCGAGACGGCCGACGGCGCCGCCGTGCTCGAGGCGGCCCGCGCGGCCGGCGTGCTCGTCGGCTCCGCCCCCGACACCGTGCTGGGCACGGGCACGCAGACGGCGCGCGCGGCGATCGACGAGGGCCTCATCGGCGCCCCGATCGCGGCGACCGCCACCATGCTCACCCCCGGCCACGAGCGCTGGCACCCCAACCCGGACTTCTACTACGTGCCCGGCGGCGGGCCGCTGCTGGACATGGGCCCGTACTACGTCCACGCACTGGTCACGCTGCTGGGCCCGGTCGACGCCGTGATCGGCGCGGCCTCCCGCACCCGTTCCGAGCGCACCATCGGCTCCGGCCCGCGCGCGGGCGAGGTCATCCCTGTCTCCACGGACACGCACGTCAGCGGGATCCTCGTGCACTCCTCGGGAGTCCTGTCCACGCTCGTGATGAGCTTCGACGCGGTGGCCACCTCGATCCACCCGATCGAGATCCATGGCAGCGCGGGCAGCCTCGCGGTGCCCGACCCCAACCGCTTCGACGGCGACGTCGAGCTGCACCGCCTGGGCGGCGAGGGGTGGGAGACCCTGCCCGTGAGCGCCGGCTACGTGGGCGCGTCCCGCGGGATCGGACTGCAGGACCTGGTGCTGCGCGGCGCGGACCTGCGGGCGAGCGGCGCGCTCGGCCAGCACGCCCTGGAGGTCATGAACGCCGTGCTCGCCTCCTCGCGCAGCGGCTCCCGCGTCGAGGTCGCGAGCAGCTGCGAGCGCCCGCAGTCCGTCCCGCTGACCGATGTGAGGGGCTGAGGGCGCGCCCCGCGCGAGGCAACCCGTGGCATCCGCCCGCGTCGCAGGGCGTGACGCGGGACACTGGCAGGCACGTCCGTCCACCTCCGGAAGGCACATCCCCGACATGTTCTCCGTCGGCATCATCGGCACCGGCGCCATCTCCGACGCCCACATCAACGCCTACCTCGAGCTCGCCGAGGAGTTCCCCGACCTGCGCATCGTCGCCCTGGCGGATCTGGACCTCGCGGGGCCGACGGCCAAGCGCGAGGCCTTCGGGCTCGAGGACGCCCGCGTCTACGACGACGTCGCGGCGATGCTCGAGGCCGAGGACCTGGACCTGGTCTCCGTCACCACTCCCCCGTCGGCCCATGCGCCGCTGGCGATCCAGGTGCTCGAGGCCGGCGTGCACGTCGTGGTCGAGAAGCCCATGGCCACCTCCCTCGAGGAGTGCGACGCGATGCTCGCCGCGCAGCGCGCGAGCGGGAAGATCCTCTCCACGATCGCGCAGAACCGCTTCCGCGACGAGATGGCACGGCTGAAGGCGGTGCTGGACTCCGGGAAGATCGGCCCGCTCTCGCACGCACGGATCGCCTCCGAGTGGTGGCGCGGGCACTCCTACTACGACCTGTGGTGGCGCGGCACGTGGGCCTCCGAGGGTGGCGGTCCGACGCTGAACCACGCCATCCACCACATCGACATCGCCCTCTGGCTGCTGGGCCGTCCGCTCGCCGTGAGCGCGATGATGACCAACGCCCAGCACGACAACGCCGAGGTCGAGGACCTGTCGATCGCGATCCTGCAGTACGAGCGCAGCCTCGCCGAGCTCACCAGCTCCGTGGTCCACCACGGGCAGAAGCAGGAGATCTCGCTGCAGGGCGCCCGCGCGCGCGTCTCCCAGCCCTGGGAGCCCGCGGCCGAGGTCGCCCGCCCCAACGGCTTCCCCGAGCAGGGCGGCGACACCGAGACGGTCGCCGAGCTCGAGGAGTTCGCGGCCTCGCTCCCCCCGCTGCCGAGGACCGGGCATCCGGCCCAGCTGGCCGACGTCGTGGCCGCCGTGCGCGAGGGCCGCGAACCGCTCGTGACCGGACAGGACGGCCGCAACGCCGTCGAGCTCGTGACCGCCGTCTACGAGTCCGCGATCGAGCGGCGCGTCGTCGACCTGCCCATCAGTCCGGAGGACCCGTACTACCGCTCGGGCACCCTCGTGGAGCGCGCCCCGCACTTCCACGAGAAGACCGGGTCCGTCGCCACCCAGGACGGGTACATGCCCGTCGAGAGGTCCGTCGAGGTGCCAGGCTGAGACTAACAGTGACCGGACCCGACTTTTGCCGCCCAACGTTGCGCCTTCGACTCGTTCCAGAGCTCCGTCGACCCGCTCCTACCAAGCGCCGCCACTATTCTGCGGCGGCTCCACATCACTTCAATCGAGGCCACGTGCTCCGCAATTCGCCTGGCCGGCGGGAACACATGCCAGAACGACGTTGTCAGCATGACCAAGCTGACAACGCTCCAAATCAGCACACTGAGGCCAATGCTTTCGAATCCTCCTAAACTCACCGCGACGATGCTGGCAGCAAGCACAAACCTCTGAGTAGCACCAGGATTAGTCACGGAGCGCAATCCTCCCCATGCCGCGAGCGTACCAAGCGCAAGAAGCACGCCACCTTGTCCCAGGTTCCCGTGCGCAGCAATCGCGGAGATCAGGGCCAGCAGCACAAACAACAGAAAACATAGACCATAGCTCAGCCATCGCGGCCGCGGAGTTCGTCGCAGTCGCGCGGCTACAAGAACTCCACGGAGTCCGATGCTTCGGAGTGGCCCGATCTGCGCAGCGCCGGCCACGCGGAATACCTCTGTGATTCCGACAATAAGCACGATCACGAGAACCGCCCCACCCTGGACCAAAGACCCGACCCATGCGTCCGGAGGCGCCAAGCTGGAGACGAGAGCAGCCACATAGACGATCCATCCCATTGCAGTCAAGCTCTGGGACATCACGAGTGTCGCGATTCGAGACATACCCCGCTCAAACGTTGCCCCTTTTGCGATAAATTCTGCACAGAGGGAGATGCCGCGAAACATAACAATAACAACGATAAGAACCAAAGGTGCAGCTCGAGGATCCTCAGTTCCGTGCCCCAACACCACAGGGAACCGCCACCAAACCAGCGCGAACACTATGGCTGACGCCCGAGCCAACAAGAGCGTTCGGCGGGCAACCCCCGTGGAACACTGCACCCTTCGGACAGCCGCCCGAAGACGATTTGTTTGATCTTGCGAGGGTGCCCGGTTGGAAACTTCAAGGAATGGGGTCGACGGTGTGCCGAGACGAGCGCATTCAATCACAAAGAATACCGTCATGAATACGGCCATGCTTGCAGCCACCGCCGCCGGTCCCCGCTGCCCCCCAAGCACGATCGAGGCGATGGCTCCAATCAAAATAATGTGACTTAGTGTCACTGCAAGAAGGCCGAGAAACAATCCGGAGCCTTGCGCCAGTTCTGCTTGGCGGACACCGACCACCTCGTGCAGACCGTCTTTCGCATGGAAACTCTGGTGCATCTTTTCAAGCCGACCAAGGGAGGCATTGAGTGCCACCGTGGAGGCTACGCCCGCGGTCGCGAAAACCGCGAGTACTGCCCACCCGTCAACCGCCTGAATGTTTTCCCTTACACCCGGCGCCCATTGGAACAACCCGGCCAAATATGTTCCCGCCTGACGCAGCCGCGAAAGCGGCGTCGACGAGCCATCCATGTTCACGGTCAAAAGGGGAACAAATGCCAACAGCATCAACAGGCCGAACAGTTCGACAGAAATTATACGCGCCCACCATTTCCTGCCCCCAAGCGCGTACAGCGCCGCCTCATCGCCATGGAGTATGACCCGTTCCCCCGCTGCCATTCGCGCCCCTAGAACTCACCGCCACTATCGCCCACTACTACTATAGGTGCAGACTGCACTAGAGCCCTGCCCTCTGGCAACAGTCGGCACAGTGCCCAAGGTTCCCTCTCGATGCCGAATCCTGGTAGCGCGTGCGCCAGCCGCCCTGGGCGATACATCTCGACCGGAAGGACTATCCATGGCCGTCTCCGAAGGCGCGAACTACGCCCCCGCTCCGATGCCGAAGCCCGTCGTCTCCCCCGGTGAGTTCACCTTCGCCGCGATGCACCTGGACCACGGCCACATCACCGCCATGTGCGAGGGCCTGATCGGCGCCGGCGGCACCCTGAAGTGGGTCTACGACACCCAGCCCGAGCGCGCCGCCGCCTTCGCCGAGCACTTCGAGGGCGTCCAGCTCGCCGAGTCCGAGGAGCAGATCCTCGAGGACCCCGAGGTGCTCCTCGTCGCCGCCGCCGCGGTCCCCGCCGACCGCGCCGACCTCGGCATCCGCGTCATGGACGCCGGCAAGGACTACTTCACCGACAAGACCCCGCTGACCACCTTCGACCAGCTCGAGCGCGCCCGCGCCGCCGTCGAGCGCACCGGGAAGAAGTACGCCTGCTACTTCTCCGAGCGGATCCACGTCGAGGCCGCCGTCCTGGCCGGACAGCTCATCGACCGCGGCGCCATCGGCCGGGTCATCCAGGTCCTGGGCATGGGCCCCCACCGCCTCGGCGACCCGGACTCCCGCCCCGACTGGTTCTACGAGCGCGCCCGCTACGGCGGCATCCTCACCGACATCGGCTCCCACAACTTCGAGCAGATGCTCACCTTCACCGGCTCCGACGACGCCCAGATCCTCTCCTCCTCCATCGGCAACTTCGACCACGCCGATCACCCGGAGCTCGACGACTTCGGCGACGCCCACGTCGCCCTGTCCTCCGGCGCCTCGGGCTACGTGCGCGTGGACTGGTTCACCCCCGACGGGCTGCGCACCTGGGGCGACGGCCGCACCTTCATCCTCGGCACCGAGGGCTACATCGAGCTGCGCAAGTACGTCGACGTCACCACCGACAACGGCCCCGGCCAGGTCCTCCTGGTCGACGGCGAGGGCGAGCACCGCATCGAGGCCACCGGACAGGTCGGCTACCCCTTCTTCGGCGACCTCATCCTCGACGTCCTGCACCGCACCGAGAACGCCATGACCCAGGAGCACGTCTTCACCTCCGTCGAGCTCGCGCTCAAGGCCCAGGACCAGGCGCGCGTGCTGGAGACAGCGCCCGGGGCCTGAGCGTCGATCACCGGTCCTCCTGGTCCGCAGGAAGACCCCAGTGATGGGCCGCGGGCAGGACCGGCCGCGGGGGCTCGTGGTGGTCGCCGCGCGTGCGGAGCACCGCCGTGCGGCCGCGCTCGAGTGCGATGTCGGCGACGCCGGCCTCCACATGCATGCGGAGGGCGCGGCCGCTGCGCGCGTCGGTGGCGACCCAGGGTGAGGGCAGCCCCGTGGGCGCCACCCGCAGGGGCTCTCCCGCATCGCTGGTGATCCGGACCTCCTTCGTGACGCCCTGGGAGCGCACCGCGGAGACGCGGAATCCGCCTTCGGCGCGCAGCTCGTCGAAGGAGACCTCCTTCCACCCGGTCGGGACCGCGGGGAAGATCCGCAGCCTGTCGCCCCAGCTCGTGAGCAGCATGTCGTGGATGCTCTGGGCCGCGGACAGCGGGGTCTCGATCACCGGGCCGGATTCCGCGTACATGGTGTTGGGCTTGATGTACTCGTCCATCAGCTGGTCCAGGAGCTCCAAGGACCTGTCGCCCTCCCCGAGCAGCGCGTACATCGAGGCGGCGCCGGTGAGCGTGTAGCCCTGGAGCGCTCCGGTCATGCCGAGCCAGTGCTCCAGGCTCGTGCGCAGCAGCTGCTCGTGCTCGGGGTCCGCGGGGTCGAAGAGATGCAGCGGGTAGAACCACAGCAGGTGCGAGTAGTGCCGGTGGGAGGTCTGGAGCGCGAGATCCGCCCCGATGCGCAGTCCGGTGTCGTCCTGCGGTGCCGGCGTGAGTCGATTAACCACGCGATGCCATTCCGGAATCTTCGGATCGTCCTCCCCCAGCAGGTCGCACACCGTCAGCAGCGTCCTGCATCCCCAGCTGAGCAGCGACAGGTCGTAGTTGGCGTCGCGCGTGGTCCCGTACTCCGGCGAGTAGGTCGTGGGGATGTGCAGCTCCCCCTCGGCGTCCTCCTCGAGGACGTGCAGGTAGAGGTTCACCGCTCTGCGCAGCACCGGGAACAGGGTGTCGCGGAGCACGGCGGCGTCCATCGTGAACCGGTAGGTCAGCCACACGTTGTGCAGACCCCACAGCAGGTCCCCCGTCTCCAGGCGCTCATCCGGCAGGTTCTCCCCCGGCAGGCCCATCGGATCGGTGCGGAGATCGTCCTGCGCCGTGCGGCCGAGGAGCGCCGAGTCGTCGCGGTGCTGCTCGGGACGTTCAGCGCCAGATTCCGCTGTCCCTCCGAGATCGCCCGCGTCACCGCGTCGAGCTCGCGGTGGCCGGTCGCCTGGATCATCCAGTAGGAGAGCTGCGTGTTGAGGTTCCACCACGTCGCGGGCCACGGCGTCCGCTCGAGCCACGGGCCCGTGGTCGCCATGACCGGGCGGTCCTCCCGCGTCGCGCTCGCGATCTTGTACACCTGCGTCCAGTAGAAGGACTGCAGCCTCGCGTCGGGAAGGATGACGGCGCTCCGGCGATACAGGTGGTGCCACCAGCGGCGGTGCGACCTGCGCAGCTCGCCGAGGCCGCCCGCGTGCTCCAGGGTCGACTGCGTGACCCTGCTCGCGTCCCGGTGGGGGAAGGTGTGCGCCACGGTGAGCAGGACCGTCGACCTCCGCGTGACCCAGCGGGTGGCCGTGCGCCCTCCGGCCACGAGGTCCTGCTCCACCAGTCGACCGGTGACCACGGGCGCAGGGTTCGTCGCGAGGCCCTCGGGGCGGGTGTTCCAGTCCAGACGCGGGCTGCGGGCGGTCGCGGGCTCGAACTCGACCTCGACGCGCTCACCCCCGGCGGGATCCAGGTCCACGACGAGGAGGTCCTCGGTGGCGTGCACATAGGCATCGATCGAGAACACACCACGGGTGGTGGTCACGGTGCCGCGCAGCGTGGCGTCGTGCAGGCCGAGGACGAGCCGAGCGCCGACGAGGTCGCCCCGCGTCCTCACGGACAGTCGCCCCACCGGCAGCCGCGACCGGCCGAACAGGAGCGGCAGGTCCTCGCCCGTCTGATGATCCGCATACCTGCTGTCGTTCACGATGAAGCTCAGCCGGTCCTCCACGACGTACACCGCGGCACCGAGCCCTCCGTTGCCGAGGAAGGGCGCTTCGAAGAAGTCCTGCGGCAGGCGATCCCAGTGCAGATCGCACCTGTCGAGCATCCGCTTCGTCATCGCATCGTCCATGGTCATCGTCCTCCTGTGGGCCCACGAGGGGCCGTCGTCCGATCGTTCGTCCGCTGATCCGCCCGCGCCCGCCCCTCCCTCGGGGCCGGGCGCGAGACCTTCCGCCGCACCCCTGCGTCGAGGCGGGAGGACGTGCCGATGCGGATCGGGCGGACCCTGCGGGGTCGACATCGACCCCGCTCCCTGCGGGTGCGCGGACCCGATCCGGACCCGAGCGCGCCGGCACGCCGGTGCGCGCGAGAATGAGACCGAGCACGGTTGCGCGCTGTCGCGCACGACCTGGTCGTGCACGCGTCGCGAGCACGAGCCACAGTACCCATACATAGGATGACTGCGCTAGACTCGGCATCTGCTCGATCAAGTCTCCGAAGGGAACGTCGCGTGAGAATCTTCGCCATCGACTCCGCCGCGGGTGTGCGCCTCGCGGTCGCGCACGAGGGGACGGCATACGACCTCACCGCGGTCACGGAGGGCCGTGCCGCGGTGGATCGGGACTTCCTGGAGCAAGGCGGGATCGCGCGCGCCGGCCGCGCCCTCGCCGAGGGGCGGCTGCCCGTCCTCGAGATCCCCGGGACCGCCGCCGGCGGCCCTGAGCTCGGGCTTCCCGAGGATGCTCGGGTCAGAGCACCCCTCTCGCCCGGAAAGATCCTATGCATCGGGCTGAACTACCGCGATCACGCCGCCGAGACGAACGCCGAGATCCCTGTCGAGCCGATCGTCTTCATGAAGGCCCCGGACACCGTCGTCGGCCCCTATGACGACGTGCTGATCCCCCGCGACTCCGTGAAGACCGACTGGGAGGTCGAGCTGGGCGTCGTCATCGGCAGCACGCTGCGCTCCGCGGCATCGCCCGAGGAGGCGCTCGCCGCCGTCGCCGGGTACACGATCAGCAACGACGTCTCCGAGCGCGAGTTCCAGATCGAGCGCGGCGGCACCTGGGACAAGGGCAAGAACTGCGAGACCTTCAACCCGATGGGCCCGTACCTCGTCACGGCCGACGAGATCGCCGACGTCCAGGACCTCTCCCTCACCCTCTCCGTGAACGGCGAGGTCCGTCAGGACGGCACCACGGCCGACCAGATCTTCGGCGTCGGCGAGGTCCTCGCCTACCTCTCGCGCTTCATGACCCTGTACCCCGGCGACCTCGTGAACACCGGGACGCCCGCGGGCGTCGCCATGGGCCTTCCCGGCCAGCCGTACCTGCGCGACGGCGACGTCGTCGAGCTCGCCATCGAGGGCCTGGGCAGCCAGCGCCAGACCTTCCGCGACACCCCCGCCGCCGGGTCCGACGCGGCGTCCGCCGCCACGTCCGCCACCACCGAGAAGGAGACCGGCCGATGAGCCTCGCGAACCCCTATGAGGGCCTGAAGGTCCTGGTCACCGGCGGCTGCTCGGGAATCGGTCGGGCGACGTCGGCCCGCTTCCTGGAGCTCGGCGCGCACGTCGCCGTGCTGGACCTCTCGCCGACGGGTGCGCCCGAGGGCGCGACCGTCCACGTGGTCGACCTCGGCGACAGGGCGGCGACGGGCACCGCGGTCGACGCCGCCGCGGAGTCCCTGGGCGGGATCGACGTGGTCGTGAACAACGCGGGCGTGAGCGCCGTGGGCGATGTGACCGCGAACGACGACGAGCAGTGGGCGCGCGTGCTCAGCGTGAACGTCACCGCGATGGCGCGCGTGACCGCCGCCGCGCTCCCCCATCTGCGCCGCTCCGCGCATGCGGCCGTCGTCAACATGTCCTCGATCGCCGCGACCGCGGGCCTGCAGGAGCGGGTGCTCTACTCGGCGACCAAGGGCGCCGTGCAGGCGATGACGTTCGCGATGGCCACCGACCACGTGCGCGACGGCATCCGCGTGAACTGCGTGAACCCAGGGACCGTCGCGACCGAGTTCGTGGATCGCATGGTCCAGAACTTCCCCGATCCCGTGGCCGAGAGGGCGGCGCTCGACGCCCGTCAGCCGACGGGCCGCATGGTCACCCCGCAGGAGGTCGCCGAGTCCGTGGTCTTCCTCGCGAGCCCGTTGAACTCCTCGACCACGGGCACCTCGCTCGCGGTCGACGGGGGCATGAGCGGCCTGCGCACGCGGCCGGTGGACTGACATGGCCTCGGCAGTCAGCGACAAGGCGATCTCCGCCATCAAGCAGATGGTGGTCGACGGGCGGCTGAAGCCCGGCGACCGCCTGCCCACCGAGAAGGAGCTCGCCGAGACGATCGGCGTCTCCCGCAACTCCCTGCGCGAGGCCGTGAAGGCGCTCTCGGTGATCCGCGTGCTGGACGTGCGCCAGGGCGACGGCACCTACGTCACCGCCCTCGAGCCCGAGCAGCTGCTGGAGTCCCTGTCCTTCGTGCTGGACCTGCACCAGGACTCCTCCCACCTCGAGATCCTCGAGCTGCGCCGGCTCATGGAGCCGATCGCCGTCGAGCAGGCAGCCCCGCACCTGACCGACGAGGACTTCGCGCAGCTCGACGAGATGCTCGCCCAGTTGAACGCCGACTCGGGCATCGAGGCGCTCGTGGCCTCCGACATCGCCTTCCACCGGCTCATCAACCACCGCTGCCCGAACGCGTACCTGAGCACGCTGCTGGACTCCCTCGCGAGCTCGACCTCGCGGGCGCGCGTGTGGCGCGGTCTCACGGACTCCGAGGCCGTCGAGCGCACGCTCGCCGAGCACTCGCGGATCCTCGAGGCGCTGCGCGCCGGTCGGGCGGACCTCGCCCGCGCCTACGCGACCTCGCACGTCGCGGGCGTCGAGTCCTGGCTGATCCGGCAGGGCGTGCCCCCGGACGCGTCGGCCGACGGGACGGACCCGGTCACCGGAGCGTGACCGCTCACCCGATCTCTCCCATCGCCCCGGTCTCACCGGTCTCACCGGTCTCACCGGGCGACCCTGCCCGCCTGTAGACCCGCTCCGCCGTTCCCCGCAGCACCTCGCCGAGGGCCTCGTCGTCGCCGGCGAGCTGCGCGCGCACGTGGGCGAGCAGCGGGGAGAAGCCGTCGAGGGTGAAGGCCGACGGGGCGATCGGCCAGTCGGAGCCGACCATCAGCCGCCCGGGCCCGAACAGCTCGAGCGCCGAGGCCACGGCCGGGACGTACGCACCGTTGCCGCTGGTCGCAAGGCCGGAGATCTTCGCGACGGCGCGCGGTGCGGCGGCGATCCGCTCGAGCGCCGCCCTCCAGAACGCCATCTGCTCGCCGTCGCCGAGCGGCGGCTTGCCGAGGTGGTCGAGCACCAGGGTGAGCTCGGGGTGCGCCGCGGCGAGGCGGACCACCTGCTCCATGTGACGGGGGAAGGCGTCGGGCACGTCGAGCGGGAGGCCGGCGGCGGCCAGGAGCTCGAGCGAGCGGCCGACGGCGGGGCGCTCGAGGAATCCCGGATCCGGCTCGTCGTGGACGAGGTGCCGCACGCCGACCAGGTGGTCGGTGACGGCGGGGTCGGCGAGCGCGTCCGCGACCGCGTCGGGGTCCTCGAGCGGCAGCCAGCCGACGACATCGGCCGTGACGCGCGGGTTCGCTGCCGAGGTCCCCGTGCCCTCCGCCTCGATCGCGCGGGCAGTGCGCTGGAGGTGGGCGGTGTCCGCGGGGGTGTCGTCGGCCTGGACCAGGATCACGCGCGTGACGTCGAGAGCTGCCAGCCCGTCGCGCACCATCGACCACTCGCCCGTGCGGCGCAGCGCCTCGGGCGCCCCCGCGAGCCAGGCATAGGGGCTCTGCTGCAGGTCCCAGAGGTGCAGGTGGGCATCGGTGACCCCCATGCGGGCGCCCACGTCATCGGTGACCGCAGGAACGACGGGATCACGCATCGCGCACCCCGGAGGTCTGCTCCGCCCATTCAGCCTCGAGCGCGGCGACCGCCTCCCACGCCGCCTCCGGCACGTGCTGCCGCATCCGCTCGACGTTCGAGACCACCTGCCCCGCGGTCCGCATGCCCAGCACCACCGAGGCGATCGCCGGGTGGCGCAGCGGGTACTGGACGGCCAGATCAGGCAGGGTGACGCCGTGGTCCTCGGCGAGCGCGGCGAGGGCGCGGGCGTGCGCGAGGATCGCGGCCGGTGCGGCGGCGTACTCGTAGGTGGCGTCGTCGGGGACGACGGGCTGGGAGAGCAGGCCGGAGTTGAAGACGCTCACGGCGACCACCTGCACGTCGTGCTCCCGGCACGCGTCGAGCAGCTCGCGGGCGGAGTCCTGCTCGAGGAGCGTGAACCGGCCCGAGAGCATGACGAGGTCGACGAGTCCGGTGCGCACGGCCCGTGCGCACACGGCGGCGTCCTTCGAGCCGACGCCGACCGCGTCCACGAGGCCCTCCTCGCGCATGCGGGCCAGCGCCGGCAGGCCCTCCGGGAAGGCCTGCTCCGTCGGCCCCTCCTCGGGGTCGTGGGCGTACAGGATGTCCACGCGGTCCAGGCCCAGGCGCTCGAGCGACGCCTGGTGGGAGGCGCGCACGCCGGCCTCGGAGAAGTCCCAGCGGCGCACGTGGTCGTCGGGGACCCAGAAGGCGTTCGCGTGGTCGTCGCCCGTGCCGGGGCCCGGCTCGAGCAGGCGGCCCACCTTCGTGGAGACCAGGTACTCCTCGCGCGGGAGGCCCCGGAGCCGCTCGCCGAGGCGGCGCTCGCTGGTGCCGATCCCGTAGTGCGGGGCGGTG
Source organism: Brachybacterium sp. ACRRE (assembly GCF_022346485.1). Taxonomy (NCBI): domain Bacteria; kingdom Bacillati; phylum Actinomycetota; class Actinomycetes; order Micrococcales; family Dermabacteraceae; genus Brachybacterium; species Brachybacterium sp. ACRRE. Next base: position 29,411 of record NZ_JAKRMO010000041.1, read on the forward strand.
TCGAAGTACCGGATCCCCTGCTCCCAGGCGGCGGCGACCGCGCCGTCGGCCTCCTCGTCGGTGGTGACCCGGTAGAGGTTCCCGAGCTGGGCGGCGCCGAAGCCGAGACGCGGCAGCGGGGGACGCAGGCCGGCCGCGCTCATGCGGGCTCTCCCGACCACACGACGCCGCCGGGGAACTCGTGGTCCCGGACCGACGCCTCGAGCATGCGCGCGCCGCCGCCGGGCTCCTCGGGCGCGCGGTAGGCGCCGCGCTCGACGCGCACGGGCACCTCGAAGTGCTCGTGCAGGTGGTCGACGAACTCGATGCGGCGCCGAGGGTCCTCGCCCCCGATCGCGACGGCGTCGAAGAACGCGAGGTGCTGCACCATCTCGCACAGGCCCACGCCGCCCGCATGGGGGCAGACGGGCACGCCGAACTTCGCGGCGAGCAGCAGGTTCGCAACGTTCTCGCCGATCCCCGCGACGCGGGTCGCGTCGAGCTGGAGGACGTCGATCGCGCCGGCCTGCAGCAGCTGCTTGAACACGATCCGGTTGGCGCCCTGCTCGCCGGTCGCGACCTGGAGCGGGGCCACGCCCCGGCGGATCGCGGCGTGGGCGAGGACGTCCCCGGGGAACGTCGGCTCCTCGATCCAGTAGGGATCGTGGGGCGCGAGGCGGCTCAGCCACTCGATCGCCTCGGCGACGTCCCAGCGCTGGTTCGCGTCCACCGCGATCGGGAAGCCCTCCCCCATCTCGGCGCGCGCGAGGGCGAGACGGCGCACGTCGTCCTCGACGTCGGCCCCGACCTTGAGCTTGACCATCTCGAAGCCGTCGTCCCGCGCCTCCCGCAGCAGACGGCGCAGCTTCTCGTCGCTGTAGCCGAGCCACCCCGGGGTCGTCGTGTAGGCGGGGACGCCGTGCGCGCGCACCGCGGCGATCCGCTCCTCGCGTCCCTCGGCGCCGCGCTCGAGGATCTCGCGGGCCTCCTCGCGGGTGAGGGCGTCGGTGAGATACCGGAAGTCGACGAGGTCGAGGATCTCCTCGGGGTCGAGCATCGCGAGGGTCAGCCACAGCGGCCTCCCCTCGCGACGCGCCCTCAGGTCCCACAGCGCGTTGACGACGGCGCCGATCGCCATCGCCATCACGCCCGTCTCCGGGCCGAGCCACCGCAGCTGCGAGTCGCCGTCGAGCTCCTTCTGCATCCCGCCGAGGTCGGCGAGCACCTCCTCGACGTCCCTCCCGATCACATGCGGCTCGAGTGCCCTGATCGCCGCGCTCTGCACGTCGTTGCCGCGGCCGATGGTGAACACGAGGCTCGTCCCGGCATCGGCGGGGTCCTCGGTGTCCGTGCGGATCGTGAGGTATGCGGCCGAGTAGTCGGGGTCGGGGTTCATCGCGTCCGAACCATCGAGATCGCGGCTGGTGGGGAAGCGGACGTCGCGGACGTCGAAGGAGACGAAGGTGCTCACCGGTGGTTGTCCTCGGTTCGGTCGGTGCGTGGAGTGGATGCGTGGGGCCCGTGTCAGGCGGTGGGCGCGCTGATCGAGACGGGCGGCGCGTCCTCGCCCTCGAGGCGCACGTGCACGCCGCCCTCGGGCCAGGCGGCGTCGGGCAGCGCGGCGGCGGGGACGTCGATCTCGCCCGCCGGGCCGCTGAGGAAGACGTGCACGGTGCCGGCCTTCTCCACGGCGCGCGCCCAGGTCGCGCCCGGGATCTCGAGCTCGCCGAGGCCGGTGGAGCCCGCGAGGTCCGCCTTGTGCTCGGCCATGAACTCGCCGAGGCCCTCGAGGACGGCGACCTGGGGCTCGGGCAGGGTGCCGTCGGCCTTCGGGCCGACGTTCAGGAGCACGCGCCCGCCCTGGGAGACGGCGTCGACGACGTGGCGGACGGCCTGGGCGACGCTGAGGTACTGCTCGGGCCCCTCGACCTGGTTGTACCCGAAGGACAGGCCGATGCCGCGGCAGTTCTCCCACGGCTCGCCCTCGGGGATCTCGCCGGCCTGGTACTCGGTCGTCACGAAGTCGTGGTGGGCGTCGGAGAAGCGGTCGTTGATCAGTCCCTCGGGTCGCTGCGCGTAGAAGTGCTCGAGGAGCTCTCCGAGGCCGCCGGGGCCGAAGTGGTGGTTCTCGTCGGGCCAGCCGATGTCGTTCCAGAAGACGTCGGGCGCGTAGCGGTCGATGAGGTCGCGCACGTGGGCGGAGCAGTACTGGCCGTACTCGTCGTCGAGCGGTCGGAGCATGCGCTCGGCCGCCCCCTCCATGCCGATCGGATCCGTGGGCCGCACGTGCCAGTCGAGTCCGCCCGAGTAGTAGACGCCGAATCGCAGCCCGGCGTTCGTCGTCGCCTCGGCGAGCTCGCCGACGATGTCGCGGCGGGGTCCGCGGCGCACGGTGTTGCGGTCGCCCGTGCCGGGGGCGTCCCACAGGGTGATGCCGTCGTGGTGCTTGGTGGTGGGCACGACGTAGTCGGCGCCCGCGCGGCGGAACAGGTCGACCCAGGCGCTCGCGTCGAAGTCGCTCGCGTCCCAGGCGTCGAGGAAGTCGTCGTAGGGCGCGCCGCCGAAGACCTCCTGCTGATGCTGCTGGGCGGGCGAGCCGTCGAGGCGGATCGTGTTGAAGTACCACTCGGCGTAGGGGTTGTGCGAGAACCATTCATGCTGGTTGTCGAAGGTGCCGAGCTCTCCGATGGGCTCCGCCCAGGCCGGGACGGCGTAGGCGCCCCAGTGGATGAAGATGCCCAGCGGGGCATCGCGGAACCAGTCGGGGCGGCGGGTGGGCAGGGCGCTCCAGCGCCGGGAGTCGTCGGACTCCGCGGCGCGGGCGGCATGGGGAGCGGTCGTCTCTGCGGAGGTGTCCGTGCTGGGGTCGGTCTCGGCGGCCATGGGTTCATCGTCTCCTCTGGAGCGGTGGTGCGGGGTCGGACTGCAGGATCGGGGAGGGGATGCGTCAGCGGCCTCCGAAGCCGCCCATGCTCACCCCCTGCTGCAGCTGCTTCTGGAGCAGGACGACGATCAGCAGGCTCGGCAGGACCACGAGGGTCACGGCCGCCATCAGCGGACCCCAGTCCGTTCCCCGCTCTCCGGAGAACATCTGGAGGCCGATGGGGACGGTCGCCATCCAGGTGTCGTTCACGATGATCAGCGGCCACAGGAAGCTCGCCCAGTACTCGATGAACGCGAACACGAAGACCACCGCGATGGGTGCGCGCAGCAGCGGCACGATGACGCTGACCAGGGTGCGCAGCCGGCCTGCCCCGTCGATCTTCGCTGCCTCCTCGTAGTCGGCGGGGAGGCCGAGCAGGAACTGGCGGATCAGGAAGGTGCCGAACGCACCGAAGGCGAAGGGCAGGATCAGCGCGGGGTAGGAGTTGACCAGGCCGAGCTTCTGCATCATCAGGTACAGCGGGATGATCAGCACCTCCTGGGGCAGCACCATCGTCGCGAGGAACGCGCCGAACAGCGCCGCGCGGCCCCGGAACGCGAACCGCGTGAACGCGTAGGCGCTGAGCACGGAGACCGTCACCGTGATGCCGGCTCCCACGAGCGCGATGAGGAAGCTGTTGACGAGGATCCGGGCGAAGGGGATGGCCGTCCACGCCGTCACGTAGTTCGACCACTCGATCCGGGATCCCAGGAAGCTGGTGCCGCTCGCGAAGACCTCGTCGGTGGGCTTGAGGGAGGTCGCGATCATCCAGACGAACGGGAAGACGAAGACCAGACCGACGATGCAGATCAGCACGCGGGAGACGGTCCGCCCGGCGCGGCTGCCGGAACGGCGCGGACGCGGCGCGATGCTCTCAGCTGTCATAGGAGACCCACCTCTTCTGCTGGCTGAACTGGACGGCGGTGATGAGCATGACGATCACGAAGAGGGCCCAGGCCAGTGCCGAGGCGTACCCGAGCCGGTCGAAGGAGAAGCCGTTGCGGTAGAGGTGGAGGACGAGCGTGTTGGTCGCGTTGCCCGGTCCGCCCTCAGTCAGCGCGTACGGCTGCGTGAAGACCTTGAAGGCACCGATCACCGTCATGATCGTGCAGAAGAAGATGGTGGGCGAGAGCATCGGGAACACGACCCGGAAGAAGCGGTTCACCGGACCCGCGCCGTCGATCCGGGAGGCCTCCAGCACGCTCGGGTTGATCCCGGCGATGCCCGCGCCGAGGACGATGATGTTGTAGCCCATCCCCTGCCACAGCGACATCATGACGAGCGAGACCATCGCCCAGCCCGGCGTGTTCAGCCATTGCGGTCCGGTGATCCCCAGGTGCGCGAGTACGCCGTTGACCACGCCGTCGTCGTCGAGGAGCAGACGGAAGACCAGCGCGTTGCCGATCATCGGGGTGACCACGGGGATGAAGAAGAGCACCCGGAAGAACGCCGCCCAGCGCCCGCCGAGGTTCATCAGCCAGTAGCTCAGCCCGAGCGCCACGGCGAGATTCACCGCCGTGTAGAGCACCGCGAAGATCAGGGTGTTCAGCAGGCTCCGCCAGAACGCGGGGTCGCCCGCGAGCATGTAGCGGTAGTTCTCGAGGCCGACGAATTTCGGCGACCCCAGCAGCGGCCAGTCGAAGACGCTGATCACCAACGAGACCGCGAGGGGCACCACGATGAAGATCGCGAAGCCGAGCATCCCGGGTCCGAGGTAGAGCAGCGCGGGCCACCGGGCGGTCCGCCCTCCGCGGGGACGCTGGGCGCCCCGGACGGGCGCCATCCGGTCCTCGCGCTCGATGGTCGCGGTCATCGTGCCGTCGCCTCCTGGATCTCGCCGAGGATCTGCTGCGCGGTCCGCCGTCCTCGGAATCCGTCCGTCGCGTATTGGCCGAACATGGAGTCGATCTCGTTCCAGTTCGACGTGGTGACCAGGGGTCGGCCGTTGTCCGCGAGCGCGGTGACGGCGCGGACGCTGCTCGCGGGCTTGTCCTCGGCCCATCTCTTCCGCTCGTCGGCGAGCGAGGGGAAGGTGCCTCTCGCGTGCGCCACGCTCCCGATCACGGCGGGAGTGGTGATCGCGCGGATCGTGCGGAATGCCGCCTGCGGGTCCTGCGCGTCGGCGGCGATCCCGAAGCCCGACCCCTGGATGAGGCCGCGCGCCTCCCCCGCATCGGACGGGATGACGGCGACGCCGAGGTCGTCGCCGAGGGCGTCGGCGAAGACCTGGTACATCCACGGACCGTCGACGTACATCGCCGCGGCCCCGCTCATCAGGGCCTGCTGGGCGGCGGGCTCGGAGTCCACGGCCGACGGCGCCGTCGCCACGGCGTGCCGGGTGACGAGGTCGAAGCTGAACTGCATCGCCTCGACGATCCGGGGATCGGTCAGGGTCAGGGCCCCGTCCGCGACGGGCGCACCGCCGTTGGCGAAACCGATCGCCATGCCCAGATGGACGAGCGCGGCGGAGATCGCCAGACCGTGGGCGTCGCCCGTGGTGAGAGCCTTCGCGTCCTCGAGGAACTGGTCGGTGGTGTAGTCGAGGCCCGGGGCCTCCCGGCCCCCGTCCTCGAACAGCGAGCGGTTGTAGTAGAGGACCATGGGCTCGGCGTCGTACGGGATCGCGCGGATCGTGCCGTCGACCGTCATCGCCGCCATCATCGCCTCGTTGTACGCACCGAGGTCCACGCCCGCGTCCTCGGCGAGGTCGTCGAGCGGCGCGAGCAGCGGGCCGATCTCCTGGGTCCTCGCGGCCTGGGTGGTCAGCAGCGCCGGCGCGTCCTTCGCGGTCATCCGCGTCTTCGCCTTGGTCCAGTAGTCCTCGAAGCTCGGTCCCTCGAGGGTCAGCGAGAAGCCGGGGTCCTTCTTCCGGGCCGCGTCGACGAACGCATCCCACTGCTCGCGATCGCTCGCGCTCGAGATCCACGTGTACAGCCGCGTGCTCGGATCCCCGCTGGGGCCGCCGCAGGCCGTCAGCGCACCGGAAGAACCGATCAGACCCATGCCTGTGCACGCGAACAGCGCGCGGCGCGAGAGGGGCACGGCCCTGTCCGTCATCGACATGTCCCACCTCTGGTTCCGAAGGTCGTCGTCGCCCTTCTCGATCACCGCGGACGCCGAGCCGTCGAGGTTCCGGTTGTCGGCGCCGGTGCCGTCGAGGTCTGAGCCCTCGGAACCTGGCGCCTGTAAACCTGCCCAAGACATCGGATGTCTTCGCGGTGGGACCACTCTTGAGGAAAACATGGGATGAGTCAAGAGGTGTCCGCAACCGGTGCAGATCCGAGCGCATGGTCGCCCTGACATGGCCGCACGTCACCGACCCGCGGCGACGCCACCCGCGGCCAGGGCTCCGGCACCCAATGGACGATCCTCGGATGTATGCCGCACCCTGAGTGCGTCGCGCACTCCATCACCGACCGCGCCGCGATAGCGTGCCCACGTGGCAGCACGGCGGCTGCGGCACTCCGGTCGCCAGCCGACGACCCGCGAGGAGCCCCATGCCCATCCCAAATCCGAGCCCGAGCCGCGCTTCGTCAGGAGCACAGGGCCCTCCGTCTCCCCGAGCCCGCCCGAACATCGTCTTCGTCATGTCCGACGACCACGCGGCGCACGCGATCTCCGCCTACGGCAGCCGCGTGAACTCCACCCCTCACATGGACCGTCTCGCGAAGGAGGGTGCGCGGCTGGACGCCATGTACTGCACGAACTCGATCTGCACGCCGTCGCGCGCGTCGATCCTCACCGGTACCTACAGCCACATCAACGGCGCCGCGACGATCTACACCGAGTTCGACCATCGCGTGCCCACGGTCTCGGAGGCGCTGCAGAGCGCCGGCTACGCGACCGCGCTGTTCGGCAAGTGGCACCTGGGCGACTCGCCGTCGGCCCTGCCGCGCGGCTTCGACGCCTGGCGGATCCTCCCCGGCCAGGGCGAGTACTGGGACCCGCGGCTCCTCACGCCGGACGGCGAGGAGCAGCACGAGGGCTACGTGACCGATCTGCTCACGGACATGGCCCTCGACTGGATCGACGAGGAGCGCGCACAGCGCCCGTCGGACCCCTTCTGCCTGATGCTCCATCACAAGGCACCGCACCGGCCGTGGATCCCGCACCCCCGGCACGCCGAGCTCCACCCCGTGGGCAGCATCCCCGAGCCCGACACGCTCCTCGAGGACCTCTCGACCCGCTCGAAGGCGGTGCAGGGAGCGCGCATGTCGATCGCCGACGACCTCACCCGCACCGACGTCAAGGAGGACATGCCCGCCGAGCTGCGCGCCGACGACCGGCGCGAGGACCGCGCCCGCTGGAACTACCAGCGCTACCTGCGCGACTACCTGCAGACCGTCCAGGCGGTGGACGACAGCGTGGGTCGGGTGCTCGACCACCTCGATCAGCTCGGCATCGCCGAGGACACCCTGGTCGTCTACACCTCGGACCAGGGCTTCTTCCTGGGCGACCACGGCCTGTTCGACAAGCGCCTGATGTACGACGAGTCCCTGCAGATGCCCATGCTCGTGCGCTGGCCCGCCGAGGTCCCGGCGGGCTCGCGCGTGACCTCGATGCTGCGCAACGTCGACACCGCCGCGACCCTCCTCGATGTCGCCGGGGTCGATCCCGAGCAGGCGATGCCCGGCCAGCAGGGACGCAGCTTCCGCCCACTCCTGCGCGGCGAGAAGATCGAGGACTGGCCGCGCGCCGTCTACTACCGCTACTGGGAGCACGACGACCCCGCCCACCATGCCCCGGCGCACTACGGGATCCGCACCGAGGACTTCGCGTACATCGACTACTACGGCGCGGGCCTCGGTGCACCGGGCGCCTCGGATCGCATCTTCGAGCGCGAGTACGAGCTCTACGACCTGCGCACCGACCCCGGGGAGCTCCGCAACGTGGCCGGCGATCCCGCCTACGCGGAGATCCGGGCGGATCTCGCCGCGCAGCTCGCGCAGATGCAGGCCGAGGTCGGCGACCACCCCTACACGGGGCCGGGCAGCTGGCGTCCCGACTGGAACCACGGCGCCGCCTCGGCGCGCGACGAGGATGCAGAGACCCGGTCGACGGGCGACTGAGCCGGGCGCCCGCCCATCCACCCTGCGGAGCGCGACCGATCGTTCACGGAGCGCGGCCGGCCGTCCACGGGGCGCGGCCGATCGTCCACCGGGCGCGACCGATCGTCCCGTGCGCCACAGCATGTTGCGATAGTTCGCATTCCTAACTACATTGGGGCGACGTGCCCACCGATGATTTCCCCCAGGACCTGACGCTCGCCTGCAGCCGCTTCGTGCGGCTCGCCGCGCGCCGCGCGGACGTCGGCGTCTCCTCCGTCTCCTGGCGGGTGGTGAGCACGATCGAGCAGCGGGGACCGCTGCGGCTCAGCGAGATCGCCGAGCGCGAGAGGGTCACCCGCCCCACGGCGACCACCGTGGCGAAGCGGCTCGAGGAGGAGGGCCTGGTCTTCCGGACCCCCGATCCCGCCGATTCGCGCTCGGTCCTCGTCGACATCACCCCCGCCGGCCGCGAGAAGCTCGCCGACTGGCGCGGCCGCATGAATCACGGCGTCGGCCCCATCCTCGACGAGCTCGGGGACGACGACCGGCGCACCCTCGCGCAGGCCGCCGAGATCCTGGCCCGGATCGTGGAGACCCACGACTCCGCAGCTCCCGCGGCCGACCCCGCGCCTCCCTCGGCAGACTCCGCACCTCCCGGCACCTGACCCGTCGGCGGCGCCGCGCTCCAACCCGGCGGCGTCGCCCGCACCCCGACCCGGCGGAGCCGCCCGCGCCCCGCTCCCCCGAACCCGCCCCATCGATCATGAGAAGGTCACCGATCGCATGACAGCCCCTTCCGCCACGGATCCGCACACCGCGGGCTCAGCACCCACCCCCGCATCGAACGCCGCACCGACGCTGCGCGACGCCTTCCACCAGCCCAAGGCCGTGTGGGCGATCGCCTTCGCCGCGACGGTGTCCTTCATGGGCATCGGCCTGGTGGACCCGATCCTCCCCGCGATCAGCTCCCAGCTCGACGCCTCCCCCACGCAGGCGATGCTGCTGTTCACCAGCTACCTGTTCATCACCGCGATCGCCATGTTCTTCACGAGCTGGTTCAGCTCGAAGGTCGGCGTGCGCACCACCCTGCTGATCGGCCTCGCGCTCGTGGTCGTCTTCGCGGCGCTCGCCGGCGCGTCCGGCTCGGTCAGCGAGATCATCGGCCTGCGCGCCGGCTGGGGACTGGGCAACGCCTTGTTCATCTCCACCGCGCTCGCGGCGATCGTCGGCGCGACCGCCGGCCCGTCGGGCGGCGCGATCATCCTGTACGAGACCGCGCTGGGCATCGGCATGGCGCTCGGCCCGCTGCTGGGCGGACTGCTGGGCAGCGTCTCCTGGCGCGCCCCGTTCTTCGGCACCGCGGTGCTCATGGCCATCGGCTTCATCGCCATCACCGCCCTGCTGAAGAAGGAGGCCAAGCCGGTCCACGTCTCCCCGCTCGCCTCCCTGCGGGCGCTGGGCAATCCGGCCCTGCGCACCCTCGCGCTCGTCGCGATCTTCTACAACTTCACGTTCTTCGTGATGCTCGCCTACTCCCCGTTCCCGCTCGAGGCCGCCGCCGCGGCCCAGGGCAAGGAGTTCGGCGCCATGCAGATCGGCGGCGTCTTCTTCGGCTGGGGCGTGTGCCTCGCGATCACCTCGGTGTTCGTCGCTCCGATCCTCACCCGCAAGCTGGGCCTCATCCCCACGCTGCTGACCATCGAGGGCCTGCTGGCCGTGCTGATGCTGGGCCTCGCCCTCGCGCACGGATCCATGATCGGCATCATCGTGCTGATCATCGTGGGCGGCCTGCTGCTGGGCGTCATGAACACGGCGCTGACCGAGACCGTCATGGAGGCCACGGACCTGCCGCGCGGCGTGGCCAGCTCCGCCTACTCGGGCGTGCGCTTCCTGGGCGGTGCGATCGCCCCGGCCGTCGCCGGCCCGCTCTCCGAGGCCGCCGGCGCCGCCGCGCCGTACATCCTGGGCGCGGTCACCGTGGTGCTGAGCATGCTGATGCTCGTCATCGGCCGACGCCACCTCTCCCAGGTCGGCCAGCAGCACCACCTGACCAGCGAGCAGGAGGCCGAGGCCATCACCGCCGGCGACGAGGTGTGACCCTCCGCTGACGGGGGGCACCCCACCCGCTCCACCGGCCCCAGCCCCGTCAGCGGAGGGTCACACC
>NZ_JAKRMO010000042.1:0-38907 GCF_022346485.1 Brachybacterium sp. ACRRE
ACCCCAGCCCACGCAGCGCGCCCCGGGAGCCCCGGGGCGCGCTGTCGTCTCTGACGGACCTCACAGCTCCTCGACAGCCGCCGGACGACCCAGCGACCTATAGTGGAATGGTCATTTCACTACAGGGTGGTCCTCGCCGAACCCCGGACGTCGCATCGCGTCGTCGCACCGGAGCTCTCCGCGCCGTCGCCGCCCGCCGAGCCAGGAGGTCCGCCATGCGCGCCGTCACCCATCAGTCCTTCGGAGAGCCCACCGACGTCCTCGACGTCACCGAGGTCGCCGAGCCCTCGCCCGGTCCCGGCGAGGTGCTCGTGCGGATGGTGCTCAGCCCCATCCACAACCATGACCTGTGGACCGTGCGCGGCACCTACGGCGTGAAGCCGGAGCTGCCCGCGCGCGCCGGCACCGAGGCAGTCGGCGTCGTCGAGCAGCTCGGCGAGGGCGTCACACAGCTGGTCACCGGCCAGCGCGTGGTCGCGACCTCGCAGCTCGGCGTCTGGGCGGAGCGCTTCACGGCGCCCGCCGCCTCGCTGATCCCGGTGCCGGAGAACCTGCCCGACGAGGTCGCCGCACAGCTCGCGGCGATGCCCTTCAGCGCGATCTCGCTGCTGCAGCGCCTGGAGCTCGAGCCCGGGCAGACCCTGGTGCAGAACGCCGCCAACGGCGCCGTCGGCCGCCTGGTCGCGCAGTTCGCCCGCGCCCGCGGCATCAACGTGGTGGGCCTCGTGCGCCGCTCCGCCGGGGTCGAGGAGCTCGCCGCCCAGGGCATCACGGGCGTCGTCGCGACCGACGAGGACGGCTGGGAGGGCCGCGCCCGCGCCCTCATCGGCGATTCCACCGCCCCCGTCGGGATCGACTCGGTGGGCGGGGAGGCCGCGGGCCAGGTGCTCTCACTGCTGGCCGACGGCGGACGCCTCGTGGTCTTCGGGGCGATGGCCACCCCGGTCATGTCGATCCCCTCGGGCCCGGTGATCTTCCGCGACCTGCACATCGAGGGCTTCTGGGGCGCCCAGGTCTCCAAGGACATGCCGGCCGATCAGCGCGCTGAGCTGTTCCGCGAGATCATCACCCGCCTGCTCGACGGCTCGGTGACCCTGCCGGTCGCCGCGACGTACTCGCTCGAGGACGTGCGCGAGGCGTCGGCCGCGAACTTCGACGCCGGCCGCGTCGGCAAGGTGCTGCTGCGTCCCTGATCGCGGCAGGCACGTCGGCCCCTGCAGCCGACCGCACGCATGGAAGAGCCCGCCGGGAGGATCCTCCCGGCGGGCTCTTCGATGATGCGGCGACGGCCGGTCGTCGCTGACGATCAGTCGTCGCTGATGATCAGTCGTCGGCGACGGTGACGTTCACGGGGATGTTCCCGCGGGTCGCGTTGGAGTACGGGCACACCTGGTGCGCGGCGTCGGCGAGCGACTGCGCGGCGTCGTGGTCGAGCTCGGGGATGACGACCTCGAGGTCGACGGCGAGGGCGAAGCCGCCCTCGTCGTTGCTGCCGATGCTCACGCGGGCGCCGACGCTCGAGCCCTCGATCGAGACCTTCTTCTGGCGGGCCACGGCCTGCAGTGCCGAGTGGTAGCAGGCGGCGTAGCCGGCGGCGAAGAGCTGCTCGGGGTTCGCGCCCTTCCCGGAGCCGCCCATGGCCGTCGGGACGGCCATGTCGAAGGCGAGGTCCGATCCGGAGACCTCGACGTGCCCGTCGCGGCCGGCGCCGGTGGCGAGCGCCTCGGTGGAGTAGAGGGGCTTCATGGTGGATTCCTTCCGTCGGGTGCTGCGGTGGGCCTGCGGGGTCGGGCCGACGAGCGCGGGGCTCAGCCGGCCGGCGCGAGCAGGGGTGTGCGGGCCGCTTCGAGGGAGCTGCGCGCGGCGCTCCGGTCGATGCGGTTCATGACCAGGGCCGCGATGAGCGCGGAGACGCTGGTCTCGGTGAGGCGCTCGCGCTCGGCGGCGGAGGCCTCGGGGAAGCGGGCGGCGACGCCTGCGCCGAAGGCGCGCACGAGCTCGGCCCGGTAGGAGGCGATGACGTCGCGCACGGCCTCCTCGCGGCCGATGCCCGCGCAGGCGGAGTTCACGAGCAGGCAGCCGTCGGGCAGGGACGCCTGACCCCCCTCCCCGTCGTCCCCGATGCCCTCGCCCAGCAGTCGGGCGGCGGAGCCGAGGTAGTCGGCGAGCGCATGCGGGCTGGGGCGGTCGGCGAGCAGCGGGGCCAGGCCCGGGCGGACGACCTCGTCGAGGTAGTTCGCGATCGCGGCCTCGAAGAGCCCGCGCTTGGATCCGAACGCGTGGTAGATGCTCGAGGCGTTCAGGCCCGTGGCCTGCTGGATCGCACTCATGGAGGCACTCTCGTAGCCCTCGCGCCAGAAGAGCGAGCGCGCGGCGCGCACGACCTCGACGGTCTCGAAGGTGGCGGTGCGTCCCATCGGCAGGCTCCTTCCCTGATCGGTCCCCGGCGGCGCCATCCGGCCGCGCCCTGCGGCGGCGGCAGGCGCGTGCGCCCTGCGGCGGCGGACGGGGTGCGCCATGCGACATCCACCCGTCCGGCGGAGCCGCGTGACGCCCGCCCTTCCGGCGGCGCCGCCGTCAGTCTATAGTGGAGTGAGCGCTACAGAAAAGCCTCGCTGGTCACTCCTCACATCACTCGTCACAGGTCGCCTTTCACCCCACCCCTCCGGAGGTCACCATGCTCGCCGTCGGTCTCGTCCTCGCAGTGCTCGCGGCGCTGCTGCACGTGTTCATCTTCTGGCTCGAGTCGCTCGCCTGGGGCAGCGAGCGCGCTCAGGGCGTCTTCGGCCAGCAGACCGAGCAGGAGGTCGCGGCGACCCGTCTGCTCGCCTTCAACCAGGGCTTCTACAACCTGTTCCTGGGCGTGCTCGCGCTGCTCGGCGTGCTGCTGACCGCTCTGGGTGCGCACTCCGTGGGCCCGGCCCTGGCGCTCGCGGGCACCGGCTCGATGCTGGGCGCGGCGCTCGTGCTGGGCCTCGCCTCCCCGGCGCATCGCGGCGCGGCCGTGCGCCAGGGGACGCTGCCGCTGCTCGCGGTCGTCGTCCTCGTGCTCGCCCTCGCGATCTGAGCGCCGCGGGCCGGTGCCTCAGAAGACGGGCCGTCCCCCGGTCACGCCGAGCACGGTGCCCGAGACGTACGAGGCCTCGGCCGGGCTCGCGAGGAACACGTAGGCCCCCGCGCACTCGGCGGGCTGGCCCGCGCGGCCCAGCGGGGTGTTGCCTCCGAAGGCCGTGTAGTCCTCGCTCGCGCGGGTGGCGACGTTGAGCGGGGTCCAGATCGGGCCCGGCGCCACAGCGTTGACGCGGATCCCCTTGCCGCCCAGGTCGGCGGCGAGGTTCACGGTGAGGTTGTTGATCGCGGACTTCGTCGCCGCGTAGTCCATGAGCGGCACGGAGGGGTCGTAGGACTGGATCGACGTGGTGTTGATGATCGAGGAGCCCTCCCGCAGGTGCGGCACGGCCTCCTGGGTGATCCAGAACATCGCCTCGAGATTCGTGGCCAGGGTGCGGTGCAGACGCTCCGAGTCGATGCCCTCGATGCCGCGCGGCTCCGCGCGGCCCCACTGGAACGCGGCGTTGTTCACGAGCACGTCGAGCCGTCCGAGCTCCTCGACGGTCCGCGTGACGAGCGAGCGCGCATGGGCCTCCTCGCGGATGTCACCGGGAAGCAGCAGAGCCCGTCGGCCCGAGTCCTCGACCCAGCGGGCGGTCTCCTCCGCGTCCTCCTGCTCGGCGTCCATGAAGGAGAGCGCGACGTCGGCTCCCTCGCGCGCGAAGGCGATCGCGACCGCGCGGCCGATGCCGGAGTCTCCCCCGGTGATCAGCGCGACCAGCCCGTCGAGCCGGTCATGGCCGACGTAGGACTGCTCGCCGTGGTCGGGCAGGGGATCCATCGGGGCCGTGAGGCCGGGAGGGTCCTGGTCCTGGGCGGGGAACGAGGGCTCGCCGCTCTTCGTGCCGAGCTCGCGGGCGCGGGCGGCGACGGGGCCGATGTCCTCGGCGCCGTGGCCCTGGGCGCCCTCTCGAGCGTTGGTCTCCGGGTCTGTGGCAGGCATGGATCATTCCTTCCGTGGACAGTCCTCCAGCGTATGCCGGGAGACGGGGTCCGTGAAGGGGTGGTGGTTGCGAGCGTCCGTTCGGCGGGTCGATGAATCGACGGGCCGATGGGCCGACGTGCCCAAGGGCCAACGGGCCAACGGGCCGACGGGCCGACGGGCCGACGGGACCAGGCGTTCCCTTATTCGAGGACCCGATCTGTCCGCAGTCACCACTACTGTCCCGGGCATGACACGGATCGTCCTGTTCCATCATGTTCTGGGCCTGACGCCGGGGGTCGAGGCGCTCGCGACGGCGCTGCGCGAGGCCGGTCACGAGGTCACCACGCCCGACCTCTTCGAGGGCCGCACCTTCGACGACCTTGCCGCGGGCCTCTCCTTCGTCGGCGAGATCGGCGACGACGCCCTGCTCGCCCGGGCGGAGCAGGCGTGCGCGGACCTGCCGTCGGACATCGTTCTGGCCGGGCTCTCACTCGGTGCCGTCCCCGCCCAGCACCTGCTGCAGACGCGCCCCGGCGCGGCCGGCTGCCTGCTCCTGCACTCCTTCGTCGACCCCGCTCAGCTGCAGGGCACCTGGCCCAACAATGTGCAGGTGGACGTGTTCGCCATGGACCATGACCCCTTCTTCGTGGGCGACGGGGATCTCGAGGCCGCGCAGCGCTGGCAGCGCGAGCACCCGAACCTCCGCATCCACCTCTACCCGGGCGCGGGCCACCTCTTCACCGAGCCCTCGAGCCCGGACCACGACGCCGCGGCGACCCGCTCGGTGATCGGGGACGTGCGCGCCGCGCTCGCTGCCTATCCGGGCCGATGAGCACCACAACCGACCTGCCCACCTGGCCGCCTCCGGGCTGCAGCATCGTGCCGCTCGGCCCGCGGACCTGGGATCCGTTCGCCGAGCTCGTCGAGCGCAACCGCGGCATCTTCGGCGGCTGCTGGTGCATCGGCTATCACCCCGAATGCGGTCAGCACATCGACCACCGCGCCACCAAGCGCGAGCGCGTGATGTCCGACGCCGCCCATGCCGCGCTCGTGCTCGACGCCGACGGCCTCTGCCAGGCCTGGGCGCAGTACGGATCGCCCGAGGAGCTCGCCGGCATCAAGCACCGGCGGGAGTACGACAAAGAACCACCCAAGGTGCCCGACTGGCGTCTGGCCTGCGTCTACGTCGACCCCAAGCATCGCGGACAGGGTCTCGCCCGCTTCGCAGCCGACGGTGCGCTCGACCTCATGGCCGCATCCGGCGGCGGCACCGTCGAGGCGATCAGCGAGACGACCGTCGGCCGCTCCGCACAGGGGCGGTTCCTGTTCACCGCCACGGCGGAGCTCCTCGAGGACCTCGGCTTCGAGAAGCTCCGCCAGGTCGGCAAGCACGCATGGATCATGACCCGGAGCGTCGCTCCGGCGCCCGGAGCCCAAGGACAGCCGTGCGCAGACGCGAGGTGACGGCCGATCCGGAATCGTCGGCGGGTCCTAGGATCGAGCGCGTGACGATGTCGGAGCAGGATCTCGAGGCGTTCGAGGCCATCCGACCGCGCCTGGGCGCGATCGCCTACCGCCTGTTGGGCTCCGCGAGCGAGGCGGAGGACGTCGTCCAGGAAACCTTCCTGCGCTGGGACGCCGCGCACCGCCGCGCGATCGGGAACCCTCCCGCCTGGCTCACGCGCGTGCTCACCAACCTGTGCCTCACGCAGCTCAGCTCGGCCCGAGCGCGCCGCGAGACCTATGTGGGGCAATGGCTGCCGGAGCCGCTGCTCGACGACGATCCGATGCTGGGACCCGCAGAGACCCTCGAGCAGCGCGAGGCTGTCTCGCTCGCCGTGCTCGGCATGCTCGAGACCCTGCCACCGCAGGAGCGGGCTGTCCTCGTGCTCCGAGAGGCCTTCACGTACTCCCATGCCCGGATCGCCGAGATCCTCGAGACCACCGAGGCCGGGAGGCAGCAGGCGCTCGCACGGGCCCGTCGCCGTCTCGAGGCCGCACGCGAGGAAGGTCGGTGGGCGGGCGAGGACCAGCCGAGAGAGGGGTGGGTCGGACGTCGCCAACCCGTCGATCCGGATCGGTCCCTCGCTGTGACGCAGGCGTTCCTCGAGGCCGCGGTCGGAGGCGACCTCCACCGACTCCTGGAGCTGCTCGACGAGGGGGTCACCAGCCGCGCCGATGGCGGCGGGGCCCTCCCCGCGGCGCGCCGGCCCGTTTTCGGCTCCCGCTCCGTCGCCGCCTACCTGCGAGGCATCTTCCGCCCGACAGCCGAGAAGGCCCGGGTGACAGGCGGACCAGTCGACCTGCACCTGGTCGAGGTCAACCGCGATCCCGCTCTGCTGATAACGGTCGATGGGCACCCTCTCGGGGTGATCGCCCTCGTGCTCGACGGCGAGCTGATCCGCGAGGTGCGGATCCAGCTCGCCCCCGCGAAACTCGCACGACTCCGCGAGGAGTGGGCCCGCCGCACGCCGACACCTCCTCTCACCCGACTGTGGTGACGCACCTCACGTCAGGAATCGTCGTGCCATGCGGTCGACAGGGCATCCACACATTCAGGAGGGCCTCATGACGCATCGAATCCTCGTCCTCGGCGCCGGCTACGCCGGGACCGTCGCCGCCGGCACCCTCGCCCGTCGACTCCGTCCCGACGACGCCCGGATCACACTGGTCAACGCCGCACCGGACTTCGTCGAACGGGTGCGGATGCACGAGCTGGCCGTCGGCCACGCCCTGCGACCCAGATCCCTGGCGGAGATGTTCTCCGGCACAGCCGTGGACCTGGTGATCGACCGCGTCACCGGCCTCGACACGACCACGCGACGCGTGACCCTCACAGGCGGCGAGGACCTGGAGTACGACTCGCTCGTCCTCGCGCTCGGCAGCGCACCTGCCCCTCCCGCGGCCGAGGTCGCCGATGCCCGTATCCGCTCCGTCGGCAGTCGGGAGGAGGCCCTCCGCCTGCGCACGGACCTCGCGGCGCTGCCCGCGGGAAGTCCGCTGAGCGTGGTCGGCGCGGGCCTGACGGGTCTCGAAGCCGCGACCGAGATCGCCGAGTCCCGCCCGGACCTGCGCGTCACGCTTCACTCCGGCGGCGAGGTCGGCGCCGGGCTCTCCGCCCGGGCGGTCCGCCACCTCCGCTCCGCCCTCGGCCGTCTCGGCATCAAAGTGCGCGAGGGGTTGCGGGTCGAGACGGCCGACAGGGAGCGGGTGCGCACAGTCGACGGGAGCTCCTACCCGGCGGACCTCGTGCTCTGGTCCAGCGGCTTCGCACCGAGCCCGCTGGCCGGGACGAGCGATCTCGAGACCCATGCCGACGGACGCGTGCTCGTGGACCGCGCCCTGCGCTCCCTGTCACACCCTGAGGTGCTCGCCGTCGGCGATGCCGCCTGGGCCCGAGGACCGGGCGGGTCACCACTGCGCATGTCCTGCGCCTCCGGGATCCCGATGGGCTGGCAGGCCGCGGAGACGCTCGTGGCAGAACTTCGCGGACGCAGCGCGAGGCGGGTGCCGCTCGGCTACTTCACGCAGTGCCTGAGCCTCGGGCGTCGCGACGGGCTGATCCAGCCCGTCCATCCCGACGACACCTCCCGGCGCACCGCGCTGACTGGCAAGGCCGCTGCCCTCACCAAGGAGCAGGTGTGCCGAGGCGCCGCCTGGGCGGCTGGTCATCCCACGCTCGGACTGCCGGTGCCGACGCTGAGTGCGCGGTCTACGGTGGGCGCCTGAGCTCGGGAGCGTGCGGCTCTTATGGGTGGAGCATTCGGCGAACCTCGAACGCGGATCGACTGATCTACCCGCGGGCCAGATCAAGCTGACACCTGGTCACGTATCCGTCCCCATCAGTCTCGTGCGGTCTCTCCCGGACGGAACATCACAAGACCCGGCGCGCCGTTGGGGGCGTCCGGGCCGTGCCCGAGCGGCTCGAACCCCGTCGACGCATACAGGCGGCGCGCCGGTGACAAGACATCTGTCGTCTGGAGCCAGACGGGGCCACCACCGATACCCGATAGCCATGCGTCGAGGACGCGCTTACCCGCGCCTTTGCCCCGCGCCGAGGGATCGCGAGCAAGGAGAAGCAGAGCGTAAGTTCCCTCGAGCCGCTCCGCAGAGTCCCCCAGCCGTTCTTTGAGCTGGCTGGACCAGGCATCTCGCTGTTCACCCCATCTCCACGGATGCCCGTAGGCGAATGCCGTGAGCCGGGAGTCCTCGTAGTCTGCTGCCGCGAACACCGACTCGCTCATCAATGCCGCCCCGTACAGGTCGGCGAACAACCCTGCGACAGCATTCGACTCGTTCAGTGGAGGCTCAGACGCCGCCGCGAAATAGAGGTCTCGCACAGTCATCACCGTGGGCATCTGATCTCGCGCCTCTGGCGGGATGAGTCGCATCACGACATAAGACTACGCACGCGCCCGACACGAGGTGGACGGCGCCCCTCAGCGCCGGATCGACGCCAGGTGGTCGGAGATGCGGTCGACGGCGTCGGCGAGCAGGCCGACGTCCGGGAGGGTGACCAGGCGGAAGTGGTCGGACACCGGATAGTTGAAGCCCGTCCCCTGCGTGACCAGCAGCTTCTTGGATCGCAGCAGATCCATGGCGAACTGCTCGTCGCTGTCGATGCGGTACATCTCGGTGTCGATGCGCGGGAACATGTAGAGCGCGCCCTGGGCCTTGACGACGGAGACGCCCGGGATCTCGCTGAGGCCCTCGTAGGCCACGTCGCGCTGGTCGCGCAGACGCCCGCCGGGAAGCAGCAGCTCGTCGACCGACTGGTAGCCGCCGAGCGCCGTCGCCACCACGTGCTGGGCGGGGACGTTCGGGCACAGCCGCATGTTCGAGAGCACGTCGAGGCCCTCGATGAAGTTCTCGGCGTCGTCCTTCGGTCCGTACAGCGCCATCCATCCGGCGCGGAACCCTGCCACCCGGTAGGCCTTCGAGAGGCCGTTGAAGGTGATGGTCAGCAGGTCGGGCGCGAGCGCGGCGACGTGCGTGTGGACGGCGTCGTCGTAGAGGATCTTGTCGTAGATCTCGTCGGCCAGGATCAGCAGGTCGTGCTTCCGCGCGACCTCGACGATCTCCTTGAGCACGTGCTCGGGGTAGACCGAGCCTGTGGGGTTGTTGGGGTTGATGACGACGATCGCCTTGGTGCGCTCGGTGACCTTGTCGGCCAGGTCTGAGACGTCTGGCCACCAGTTCTGCTCCTCGTCGCAGCGGTAGTGCACGGCCTTCCCGCCCGCGAGCGAGACCGAGGCGGTCCACAGCGGGTAGTCGGGCGTGGGCACGAGCACCTCGTCGCCGTCGTCGACGAGCGCCTGGCAGGTCATCTGGATCAGCTCGCTGACCCCGTTGCCCAGGTAGATGTCGTCGAGCTCCATCCCGGGCATGCCCTTGGTCTGGTAGTACTGCGCGACCGCGCGACGTGCGGAGACGATCCCCTTGGAGTCCGAGTAGCCCTGCGCGGTGGGCAGGGTGCGGATCATGTCGACGAGGATCTCGTCGGGCGCCTCGAAGCCGAACGGGGCCGGGTTGCCGATGTTCAGCTTGATGATCTTGTGGCCCTCTGCCTCCATGCGCGCTGCCTCTGCGGGGATCGGCCCGCGGATCTCGTAGCAGACGTCGCGCAGCTTGGAGGACTGGGTGAGGATCATCGTTCAGCTCCTAGGGCCCGGGGCCCGGTTCGCGGCCGACGGCGCGGCCGCAGCCCCGCGGGCGCGAGGCTGCGGCCAGGGTATCCCCGGCGACCGGGGCCGAAGCACCTGCGTCTCGCGAGGCGCGACGCGCGCGCCTCTCCCCTCTCGCCCACGCCGCCCGCGCGGCCCACGCCTCTCCCCTCTCGCTCGCGCCGCCCGCGCGGCCCACGCCGCCCAGATGACCCGTGAGTGGTACGAAATCGTTGCCATGGCGCGCTATGGCAACGATTTCGTACCACTCACGGTCCGCTCGCGGCCGGGACGCGGCTGCGCGTGCGGACGCGGCTCGTGGATGCGGCTCGTGGATGCGGCTCGTGGTCGCCTCTTGACGCGGGCGCTCCCGCCATTTAGTTTCGTCGCGTAAGTAATCGGGCGTCGAGGTCGACTCCCCGGAACCGTCGATGCCGTCGCGCAGGGTTCGCGCGTCGGCCCCACCACCGGCTGCACGAGGGTCGCCGCACGAAGGTCCGAGCAGCCTCCTCGGGCGTCTCACCTCCGGGCGGCCCACCTCCGGGCAGCCCACCCCGAGCGGGTCACCGAGAGCAGCCCGCAACCGCACGGCCGCTCCCGGATTGATCCCGGACCGCACTCGCGGCACCGGGCGGGTGGCGGATCCGGACGTCGGCCGAGGACCCTGCCCGGTCGCTGCCCACGAGAGGACGATGATGTCTGCCGCATCCACCACCGGGCCCCCGCCCGCACGACGCAAGCACCGGGACGACACCCGCCTGGCGCTCCTGTTCATCCTGCCGGCCAGCATCGGCCTGCTGGTGTTCCTGGTCTGGCCGCTGCTGACGGGCCTGTACTACTCGCTCACCGAGTACTCGATCCTCACGCCCCCGAAGTGGGTGGGCCTCGAGAACTACACGAACATGCTCAGCGACCCGGTGTTCTGGAAGTCGCTGCGGGTCACCGTGCTGTACGTCGTCATCAACATCGGCGTGCAGACGGTCCTCGCCCTCCTCATCGCCGTCCTCATGCAGCGCCTCACGCAGAACACGTGGCTGCGCTCCCTCGTGCTCACCCCGTACCTGGTCTCCAACGTGGTGGCCGCCATCGTGTTCCTGTGGCTGCTGGACTCGCAGCTGGGCATCGTGAACCTGATCCTGCAGGGCATCGGCTTCGACCCGGTCTCCTTCTGGGCCAACGAGAAATGGGTGATCCCCACGATCGCGCTGGTCAACGTGTGGCGGCACATGGGCTACACGGCCCTGCTGCTGTTCGCGGGCCTGCAGTCGATCCCCGAGCAGCTCTACGAGGCGGCGCGCACCGAGGGCGCCGGCGAGTGGCAGCTGTTCCGCCGGATCACCCTGCCGCTGCTGCGGCCGATCCTCGCGCTCGTGCTGATCATGTCGATCATCGGCAGCTTCCAGGTCTTCGACACGGTGTCGGTGACCACGCAGGGCGGACCGTCGGACGCCTCGAAGGTGCTGCAGATGTACATCTACGAGAACGCGTTCGGGCAGTACCAGTTCGGGTACGCCTCGGCGCTCTCGGTGGCGCTGCTGGTGATCCTCATGGTCATCACCTTCGCCCAGTACTTCCTGACCCGCGCCGGCCAGTCGGACCTGGACTGAGAGGACGCCCAGATGAGCACCGCCACTCCCGCCGTCGGCCCGTCGGCCGCCCCTGTCTCCCCCGCACCCGTCTCCCCCGCCTCCGGCGCCGCCCGCGCGCGCCGCCGTCCGCTGTCGCCCGGGCGGATCGTCGCCTGGATCGTCATGATCGTGATCCTGCTGGTGACGCTGTTCCCGTTCTACTGGATGCTGCGCACGGCGCTGTCCTCGAACACGGCGCTCGCGACCGACCCGACCAGCCTGCTGCCGGTGGACTTCTCGCTCGGCGGCTTCGAGCGCGTGTTCGGGCTGCAGGACGTGGAGACCGCGGTCTCCCAGGGCGGCTCGGGCGCGTCGATCAACTTCTGGCGCTACCTGCTGAACTCGGTGATCGTCGCGACCGTGATCACCGTGGTGCAGACCTTCAGCTGCGCGATGGCCGCCTACGCCTTCTCGCGTCTGCGCTGGGGGGGCCGCGAGACCGTGTTCCTCATCTTCCTGGGCGCGATGATGATCCCGCAGATCTTCACGCTGCTGCCCAACTTCATCCTCATCAAGAACCTGCACCTGGTGGACACGCTGCTGGGCATCATGCTGCCCACCCTGTTCATCTCGCCGTTCGCGATCTTCTTCCTGCGCCAGTTCTTCAACAACATCTCGCGCGAGGTCGAGGAGGCCGCCCTCATCGACGGCGCGTCCAAGCCGCGCGTGTTCTTCACGCTGATCCTGCCGATCAGCTCCGCACCGCTCGCGACGCTCGCGCTGCTGACCTACATGACGGCGTGGAACGAGTACTTCTGGTCGCTGATGGTCTCCTACACGGACTCCTCCCGCGTGCTCACCGTCGCGCTCGGCGTCTTCCGCGCGCAGTCGCCCCAGACGGGCACGGACTGGGCGGGCCTGATGGCCGCGACACTGGTCGCGGCGGCGCCCATGCTGATCCTCTTCGTGCTGTTCGCGAAGCGGATCGTGAACTCCATCGGCTTCAGCGGGATCAAGTGAGGGACGCACCCATGACACGCACGACTCCCCATTCCCCCGTCCGCGCGCTCAGCCGTCGGACCCTGCTCGGCGGCACCGCCGTGCTCGGCGCCGCGGCCGCGACCGGCACCCTCGCCGGCTGCTCGGGCAGCGCCTCCGCGAGCGGCACGACGCGCCTGGACTACTGGCTGTGGGACGCCAACCAGCTGCCCGGCTACTCCCGCGCGATCGACCTCTTCATGGAGCGCAATCCCGACCTCGACGTGCGCATCACCCAGATGGGCTGGGACGACTACTGGACCAAGCTCACAGCGAGCTTCGTCGCCGGTGCCGGGCCCGACGTCTTCACCGACCATCTGGGCCGGTATCCGGAGTTCCTCTCGCTCGACGTGATCGTGCCGCTTGACGACTTCGCCCCGATCGCCGAGATCCCCGACGACCAGTACCAGCCGGGCCTGCAGGAGTTGTGGACCGGGCAGGACGGCAAGCGCTACGGCCTGCCCAAGGACTACGACACGATCGCGCTGATGTACGACGCGAAGACGCTGAAGGAGGCGGGCCTCTCCGCCGACGACCTCGAGGGCCTGGACTGGAACCCGCAGGACGGCGGGAGCTTCGAGAAGATGCTCATGCGCCTCGCGAAGGACACCACCGGGAAGCGCGGCGACGAGGAGGGCTTCGACCCCAAGAGCGTCGCCCGGTACGCCCTCGCGGCCGACCCAGCCACCGACTACACGGGTCAGACCACCTGGTCGCCCTTCGCCTTCTCCACCGGATGGACTTTCACCGACGAGAAGACCTGGGGCACCCGCTTCAACTACGACGACCCCGACTTCCAAGCGACCATGGACTGGTACTTCGGGCTCGTGGACAAGGGCCTGCTGGCGCCGTTCGGCCTGTTCGGCGACTCCAGCCCCGCCGAGACCCAGATCCAGGGCGGCAAGGCGGCCGTCGCCCTCGCCGGCTCCTGGATGATCGGCACCTACGCGGGCCTCGAGGGCGTGGACCTGGGCATCGCTCCCCTGCCGTCCGGGCCGATCGGGCATCCGATGTCGATGTTCAACGGCCTGGGCGACTCGATCTCCTCGCAGTCGGAGCACAAGGAGGAGGCCGCGCGGCTGGTCGCGTTCCTGGGCTCCGACGACGCCCAGGAGATCATCGGCTCGCGGGCCATCGTCTTCCCCGCCTCCGACGCCGGCACCGCCGCCGCCGTGAAGGCCTACGAGGACAAGGGCCTGGACGTCTCCCCCTACACCGACCGCGTGAAGAAGGGCGAGACCGGGCTCTATCCCCTGGTCGAGCACGCCGCCCGGATCATGTCGATCATGCAGCCGGCCTTCGACGACCTCTGGATGCGCAAGACCGAGGCAGACTCCTTCACCGCCTACAACGACAAGGTCAACGCGCTGTTCGAGTGAGGGATTGGGGCGGAGCGGCCCCGCGGGTCGCGGGCGCGGGGCGCGCGCGGACCCTCGATTCCGCGCTGGACGCATCGAGAGGTGAGAAGTCGTCGTCAAAAGAGCGGTTTAACGACGTCTTCTCACCTCTCGCGGGCGCCTCTTGCCTCGCGTGGGCACTGGTGCCCGCGTCGCCCTGGCGACTCTCCGCCCGCTGTGGGCATGGCCTGGACCGTCCCCGAGCTCACCCCTGCCCGTCCCCGCCGATGAACCGGCGCAGGGCGATCACGGCGGCGCCGCGAGTCCAGTCGTCGAAGTCGGCGGGGAGGAAGCGCACGAGCACGTCGCGCTGGACGCGGGCGAGGTGGGCGCGCAGGGCGACGTCGAACTCGTCGCCCACGCGCAGGAGGTCCACGGCCTCGCCGCCCAGGATCAGGGCGTCCGGGTCGAGCACGCCGACGAGGCCCGCGCCTGCGACCGCGACCGCGTGGGCGACGTCAGCCGCGACCTCGAGGGCGGCCGGATCGCCGGCGCGGGCCGCATGCACGAGGGCCTCGAGACCGTGCGCCTCCGATGCTCCGGCAGCCCCGCCGGCACCGCCACCACCGCCAGCCCCGCCGGCACCGCCGGCGCCGACGCCGACCCCACCGTCCGCCTCCGACACCCCGGCGACGCCGCGCTCCCGCGCCGCGTCGAGGATGTGCGCGGTGCTCGCGACCTGGCGCAGCAGCACGCCGCGGCCGTCGCGGGTGATGGTGGGCAGGGTGCCGGTGAGCCCGGCGAGGTGGGTGCGGCCGCGGTGCACCTCGGCGTCCTCGACGCTGCCCACGCCCACGCCCGCGCCGATGGTGATGACGGCGAAGGAGCGGTGGCGTCGGCCGATGCCGAACCAGGCGTGCCCCTCGAGCAGGGCATGGAAGTCGTTGCTGACCGTCACCGGCAGGCCCAGGCGCCCTTCGAGCTCGGCGCGCAGGTGGACCGGCTCGCTCCAGCCGAGCATGGCGGAGGAGGCGACGGCGCCGTCGTCGTCGACCTGCGCGCCGATGCCCACGCCGATCCCGGCCACGCGCGGGTGGGCGGCGAGCAGCGGTTCGCACAGCTCGAGGGCGGTCGCGATGATCGTGGCCGGCTCGACGTCCTCGAGATCCCGGCTGACCTCCTCGAGCGCCGTGCCGCGCACGGTGACGACGGCGGCGTAGACGCTCTGGGCAGTGATCTTCACGCCGATGAAGACCGCGTGGTCCTCGTCGACGTCGAGGGGCTGCTGCGGCCGCCCCTTGGTCTGCATCTGCGGCGGCAGCTCACGCAGCAGGCCGCTCTCCAGCAGCTCGCGGGTGACCCGGGTGAGGGTCGGTCCCGAGAGCCCGAGCAGCCGCGCGAGGTCGGTGCGGGCGTGCGGACCGTAGCGCACGAGGTGCTCGTACACCTCGCCGGCGGTCGCGGAGCAGGGGGCGCTCGGCGGCACGCGGTCCGCGGACGTGCGTGCCGCGCCCGGTGCGTCCGCCGCGCCGGACGTCGACTCTCCCCCGCTGTCCATGTCCACAGGGTACGGAACGCGCTGCGCTCCTCCGACCGCCTCCGTCAGGTCGCCGCGATCCTGCGGTCCGCCCACTCCGTCACCCGCCGAGCCAGCGCGTGGTCGTTCGCAGCGTCCGAGCGGCGCAGCAGGGTCGGCCGCCCGCGGTTGCCCATCGGCCCGTCGGGGCCGATGTAGGAGCCGGGTGGGAGGGGCTGGGTGGCGGCGAAGAGGACGGACTCGGCGCCGCGGGCGGCGGGCATCGCGATCGGCCGGGTGACCTCGGTGACCACGGCGTCCAGTGCGGCGGAGCCGGTCGCGTTCTGGATGTTCGTCAGCACCCACCCGGGATGCGCGATCTGCAGGTCCACGCCTGTTCCGCGCAGGGACTCGGCGAGGTCGAGCGCCCACAGCATCGCCGTCAGCTTCGAGCGCCCGTAGGAGGCGGAGATGCTCCAGCGGCCGCGCGCGAAGTCCATGTCCGTCAGGTCGATGCGGCCGGCCTTGTGGGCGTGGGAGCCGACGAGCACGATCCGGTCGCGCACCAGCGGCCGCAGCAGCGTGGTGAGGAGCCGGGGAGCGAGGGCGTTGACGGCGAGCGCGCGCTCGATCCCGTCGGCCGTCTCCTCGCGTCGACGGGTGACCGTGCCGGCGCCGTGCACGAGCACGTCGATGCCCCGGTCGCCGACGGCCTCGGCGATCGCGGAGGCGCCCTCGCGCACCGATGCCATCGACGCGAGGTCGAGGCGGACGAGGCGGACGGCGTCCTCCCGGCCCGTCTCCCGCGCGATGCGCCCGCGCACCACCTCGCCCTTGGCCGTCGTCCGCACCGGCAGCACCAGATCGGCGCCCCAGCGGGCGAGCTGCAGCGCCGCCTCCCTGCACAGCCCGTCGCTGCCGCCCGTGAGCACGATCAGCCGGCCGCTGAGGTCCGGCGCGTGCAGGTGCTCCCATCCCATGACTGTTCGCATCCGCCCACGGTAGGCGCACGGCGCACATAGGCTGGTCACCATGCCTTCCACACCCGACGCCGACGTCACCGCCGCCACCGAGACCGCCGCCACCGACCTCACCGGCAACCCCTTCGCCGAGCCCTCGACGCTGCCCTACGATCTGCCGGACTTCGCGGCGATCCGTCCCGCGCACTTCCTGCCGGCGCTGCGCGCGGGCATCGCCGAGCAGAAGGCGATGATCGCGCAGGTCGCGGCCGACGAGGAGCCGCCGACGTTCGACACCGTGATCCGTCCGCTCGAGGAGGGCTCGCCCCTGCTGCAGCGCGCGCTGCCGGTGCTCTTCCACCTGCTGGGGACCGACGGCACCGAGGAGCTGCAGGCCATCGAGGCGGAGATCATGCCGGAGCTGACGGCCCTCGAGGACTCGGTGTGGCTGGACGGGCGGATCTTCGCGCGGGTCGAGGCGCTCGAGCGCGACGCCGACGCCCTCGATCTGAGCCCCGAGGAGCGGCACGTCCTGGAGCGCACGCGTCTGCGCTTCGAGCTGCGCGGCGCCCAGCTGGATCCGGCGCAGAAGGCCCGGCTGGGCGAGGTCAACCAGGAGCTCTCGTCCCTGCAGACCCGCTTCACCCAGCAGACGAAGGCCGACCTCCACGACGCGGCCGTGCTCGTGACCGATGAGGCGGAGCTCGCGGGCCTCGACGACTCCCAGAAGGAGGCCGCGCGCCTCGCGGCCGAGGACGCCGGGAAAGAGGGCTGGCTGCTCACGCTGATCCTGCCCACGATGCAGCCGCTGCTGGCCTCTCTCACCGACCGCACGGTCCGCGAGCGCCTGTACACCGCGTCGATCGAGCGCGGCACCGAGACGTGGGACCTCGCGAAGAAGATCGCCCGCCTGCGTGCGGAGAAGGCCCACCTGCTGGGCTTCGCGGACTTCGCCGAGCTCGCGGTCGCCGACCGCACCGCGAAGACCCCGTCGGCCGTCGAGGACTTCCTCGCGCAGATCGCCGGGCCCGCGGTGCGCAACGCCGACCGCGAGGCGGAGCGCCTGGCCGCGCGGGCCGCGCGCGACGGCATCGACGAGCTCGCCCCCTGGGACTGGTCCTTCTACTCGGAGCTGATCCGCGCCGAGGAGTTCGCGGTCGACCAGGCCGAGCTGCAGCCCTATTTCGTGCTGGACCGGGTCCTCGAGGACGGCGTGTTCCGCGCCGCGCACGACGTCTACGGGCTGTCCTTCGCCCGTCGCGAGGACCTCACTCCCCCGCACCCGCTCGCCCGGATCTGGGAGGTGACCAGGGAGGACGGCTCCGCCGTCGGCCTGTTCATCGGCGACTACTTCACCCGGCCCACCAAGCGCGGCGGCGCCTGGATGAACACGCTCGTGGACCAGTCGCGCCACGACGGCACGCTGCCGATCGTCATGAACACGATGAACGTGTCCCGCCCCGGCGAGGGCCGGCCCGCGTTCGTGACCCTCGACGAGGTCGGCACGATGTTCCACGAGTTCGGGCACGCCCTGCACGCGCTGCTCTCGGACGTGGAGAACTCGTTCGTGGCCGGCACGGCCGTCGCCCGCGACGTCGTCGAGTTCCCCAGCCAGGTCAACGAGATGTGGGCGCTGCGTGAGGGCATCGTCGAGCACTACGCCCTGCACGTCGAGACCGGCGAGGTGGTCCCGGCGGAGCTGCTCGAGAAGGTCCGCGCGGCCGAGCAGTGGAACGCCGGCTTCCGCACCCTCGAGCACGTGGCCGCGGTGACCCTGGACTGGCGCTGGCACCGACTGAGCGAGGACACGCACATCGGCGACCCGCATGCCTTCGAGGCCGCGCAGCTGGAGAACGCGGGGCTCGCGCATCCTCTGATCGCCCCGCGCTACCGCACCGGCTACTTCCAGCACACCTTCTCCGGCGGGTACGCCTCCGGCTACTACTCCTACCTGTGGGCCGAGGCGTACGACGCCGACGCCGTCGCCTGGTACGAGGAGCAGCTGGCCGAGGGGATCTCCCCGCGCGAGGCGGGCCGGCGCTTCGCCGCCGGCATCCTCTCGATCGGCGGCTCGCGCGATCTGCCCGAGGCCTACCGGGCCTTCCGCGGCCGCGACCGCGACGCGCGCTTCCTGCTCGAGCGCCACGGGCTCGTCTGAGCCGTCGGCCCCGTCGGCCCCTCCTCCCGGCCGACGGGGAGCCGTTTCCCGGCGTCGACCCAGCGAACATCGAGACCGCTCCAGGGTTCTCTGCCATGCTCGACCCCATGACCCAGGACCAGCAGGCCGACTCGGCCACGGAGACCCCGACCGCGCCGACGATCTTCACCGCCTACGAGATCGACGACATGCTCACTCTGAGCGACACGAGGTCGTCGGAGATCACGCGCGACCAGCTCGGCATCCCGGGCGTGCCGGGGTCCGGGCCGGCGACCGAGCACGTGACGGCGGCGGTCAACGCGGGCCTGCGGGCCCGCGGCATGCTCGTGCGCCGCGGCGGCGAGTGGGTGCTGGGGCCGCAGGGCGAGCTCGTGGCGACCACCCTCACCACGGCCGACCGCTGGCTCGGGATCGCCCTCGCGCAGGACGCGGGCATGCGCGCGGCCTTCGTCGTGAAGGCCGGCAGCAGCGTCCTCATGCTCACGCAGGATGACCTGGACTCCTTCCAGGTCACGTCGCTGAGCGGGGCCGACGGGCGCTCGGCGGGCGACGTGCCGAAGGCCGTGGCCCGGGTCGCCACGACGTTCCTGCGCCGGGGCGCCGGGCACACCGTCAGCCTGCGCCGCACCGACATCTCCGATCCGGACTCGACGACGCCGCTCATGGTGCATGTCGAGGACGACGGCTCCTGGCAGGCGGGTCACCTGCCCTTCACCGAGGACGGCGTGCTCTCCGCCTCGCCGATCGCGCTCACCGAGGTCGAGCCCGCGATCGCCGATCTCTGGGAGCGCGGGGAGAGCCGCGGGCGATGAGCAGCGGGGACGGACGCAGCGCGCGCGGGAACCTGGACTGGACACCGGCCCTCGAGTCGTCGGACGCGGGGGCTTCGGTCGACGCCCCACTCGCGCTCCTGGCCCCACCGGTCGCGGCAGCACTTCGCGCGGGCCACGCACCGAGCGCGGAAGTCACCGAGATCGACCCCGGCCTGGCCGACACCGCAGAGTTCTGCGAACGCTACGAGGTCCCGCTCGAGGCATCGGCGAACTGCGTGGTCGTGCTGGGCCGACGCGGCGAGGCGCGCACACACGCCGCAGTCATGGTGCTCGCGACAGATCGGGCCGACGTCAACAAGCGCGTGCGCAAGCACCTCGATGCGCGCAAGATCAGCTTCGCCGATCAGAGCGAGGTCGAGGAGGCGACCGGGATGACCTCGGGCGGGATCACGCCCGTCGGCCTGCCCGAGAGCTGGCCGATCCTCGTCGACGAGCGCGTCGCCGCAGCGCCCCTGGTGGTCATCGGCGGCGGCACCCGCGGCGCGAAGCTGCTGGTGCCCGGGTCGGAGCTCGCGAGCCTGCCCGGCGCAGAGGTGCTCGACCTGGTGGTCGACTGACACGTCCGTGCGGAGCGTACTCGAGGCTCCATCGTCCTAGCAGAGCAGCGCGAGCGACCTCAGCGAACCGCGCAGGGGTTCAGTTGCCGCCGTCAGCGTCGATGACTGCGATGGCGTCGAAGTCCTCGACTGCCAGGACACGAGCACGGAGCACTGGCCGGCCTTCGATCCTCGCCTTCAAGAGCCGAAGCACGCCGTCGAGGATGACGAGACACCCGTCGTCCCGTTCGTAGGTCTCCAGTGGGTATCCCAGATCGGCCGACATCGTCCGCTCCCATTGCTCCGGGTGCGCGCTCGGCTCGGAGGCGACGTCGAAAGGTGAGGCGCGGAAGGGGCTGCCTCCCGCGGACCAGAACGGCAGACCCAGGTGCCAGAGAAGACTCGCAGTCTCCACGTCCCGCTCGGGCAGCACCAGGGAGTGAAGACGCTCGAGGTCCCAATGGAAGTCGAGGAGGACTCCGTCCAGCACGGCGGGGCGCTGGTCGAGAAGGGGGAATGGCACTCTGCGCACGGGCTGTGCTGCGTTCACGGGGTGGGCCGCGCCTTCAGCCGACGCCCGGTGCCGCGGCCTCCCGGGCCCGTCGGCGAGCGCGCACCCGCGACCAGATCCGCAGCGCACGGTAGATGAGGTACCCGCCCGCGAGCAGCGCGATCACGGCGATCACGCCGGCGACGACGGGCAGGGCGATCGAGAGCGCGCCGACCACGAGGGCGGCCACATCCTCGGTGCCGGAGACGGCGACGTTCGAGACGGGCTCGGGCGAGGTGTTCACGACCGCGCGGGTCGCGGCCTTCGCGCCGTGGGCGCCGAGGGAGGCGAGGACGCCGATGATCGCGAGCACGATCGCGTGGGTCGTGTCGGTCTCCCCGCCGAGCAGGTAGCCGATGGCGCCGCCCGCGACGGGCCGCACCACGGTGTGGACGACGTCCCAGAACGAGTCGAGGAAGGCGATCTTGTCGGCCGCGAAGTCCACGAGCAGCAGCACGGCGGTGATGACCAGCACGTCGGAGCGCTGCAGGACCTGCGGGATGTCGTCGACGCCCAGGAACCGTCCGCTCATCCCCAGCAGGAACACCATGAGGTACGGGCGCAGGCCGCTCACCCAGCCCGACCCGAGCGTCATCATCACCGCTTCCATGGGCGACAGCGTAGGCGACGGCGGCGTCGCGGCCGACGCCCGGGCCTACCCTGGATGCATGTCTTCGACGCCCTCACCCCGCTTCCGCCGACCCGCTCCCCTGTTCGCGGCGCGCGCGGAGGAGATCCCGGGCGCGCCCGATCCGCAGCTCGCGACGGACCTGGGCCATGAGAGCGCCCGCGCGCTGCTGGACGGGGTGTACCGCAGCACCGACCCGGCGGTCGTCGAGCGGGTGCTGCACCTGGTGGAGACCGAGGGACTGGACGATCTCGCCTCGCTGTGGTCGGGCTCCCCGGCGGAGACCCTGCCCGGGGCGCTGTGGCGCCTGTACGTGCTGCACACGTGGGCGCAGCGCAACGCCCATGACGTGGTGCGCCGCTACCGCGAGGGCTCGCACACGATCCCCGGCCTGCGCTACCTCGCGGGCGTCGCGGAGCCGCCGGACATCGACCAGGTCCGCGCGACGCTCGACGAGATCCTGCGCGGCGCCTTCACGGGCGACCTGCCGATCGCCCTGGGCCGCGCCGGGGCCGTCGCGGTGCTGTGCGCCCACGGCACCGCGCACCTGGCCGACCGCGAGCAGACGTCCGAGCAGCAGCACGCGATGACCACGCAGGCGTCCCGTCTGCTCTCCACCGGCGAGGAGCTCACCGAGGCCGCACGCATGGCGGAGGCCGGCACCCTGAGCTGACGCCGACTGCGGCCCCGCCCGACGTCGGCCGCATTCCCGGAGACGCCCCGTCCGTCTCGATCCCCACATCCCCGCGGCCCGTGATGCGTCGCGGGTTGCGGATGTCCTACGATGGGACGCGCGTCGGGCCGCGGTTGCCCCGGGCTCCAACATTCGCCGCTTCGAGCGGCCTTCGCGCCGTCAGGCGCACCCGGTCCGGCGCGCCCCTCCTTCTGCGGGCGGCGTCGTCGCCCCATGGATGGCGCCCTCGGGCGTCAGCCCAGCTCGCCCGCACTGCCCGCATTCGTGCCGACCCCCGTCCGTGCCGAGTAACCGTGCCGACCCGTCCTTGCGAGGAGACGTCGTGGCGTTCCGCTTGTTCTCCCGTCGCTTCGAGAGCTCCCTGCACGACCTCTTCAACGATCTCGCGCAGGTGCTCGTCGCCGGGGCGGAGATCCACTCGCGCACCCTCGGCCAGTCCCCGCGCGATCGGGCCCGCAGCGCCCCTCGCCTGCACGAGCTGGCGAGCGATTCCTCGCAGCTCTCGCACCGGATCGCGAACCGTCTGGCGGACTCGCTGATCACCCCCTTCGAGGCCGACGCCCTCCACGACCTCGCGCTGACCATGTCGGACCTCATGTACTCCCTCGAGCGCACGGCGGAGCTCTCGGCGGCGCGCGGCGCCACGGCCGTGCCCGACGTGCTGCTGGAGGCCGCGCAGCTCATCGAGCGCGGCTGCGAGCTGACGGTCGAGGCGGTCTGGAAGCTGCAGGCGGTCAAGGAGCTCGAGGGGTACGCCCAGGAGATGCGGCGCCTGCGCCGCCACGGCGACGGCCTGGCCCTGCGCGCCCGCACCGAGGTCTACGCCCGCGGCGGCGCCGCGGCGGACCTGCTGCGCGAGCGCGACCAGGTCGAGAGCGTCGAGGCGAGCCTGCGGCTGCTGGACGAGCTGGGGCGCACGGCGGACCTGCTGCGCGTCAAGGCACCGTAGGCCCGCCGATGGTGTCCCCCTTCTTCGTCGCGGCGGTGTGCCTGGCCCTGGTCATGGCCTACGTGAACGGCCTGCACGACGCCTCGAACGCGGTCTCCACCACCATCGCCACGCGTGCCATGTCCGAGCGCGCGGCCCTGATCCTCGCCGCGATCCTCAACCTGCTCGGCTCCCTGCTGGGGCTCGGCATGTCGCTGACCGGCGCCCGGTGGGCGCTGGACCTCGCGGGCCTGGAATCCCTCACCCACGCCGACGTGCACGGCGATCCACTCGTGCCGCCGATGCTCGTGGGCGTGGCGCTCGCGGTGATCTGCTGGTCGGTTCTCACGTGGGCGCTCGGGATCCCCTCCTCGACCTGGCAGGCGATGCTCGGCGCGGCCGCCGGCGCGGCCCTCGCGATGGGACTTCCCGTGCCCTGGCTCGCGGCGCTCGCGCTGATCGTGCTGCCGCTCGTGGTCGCGCCGGTGGTCAGCGGCATCGCCTCCTACGCGCTCGCCCGCGGGATCCGCCGCCTGGGGGCGGAGGACCGCATCAGCATCGGGACCCTGCAGTTCCTGCAGACCCTCTCCGCCGGCGCCGTCGCCACCGCGCACGGCTTCTCGGACTCGCGGATCTCGATGGCGCTGATCGTGCTCGCGGCCTCCTACCAGGGCATCGACATGGCGGACACCCCCGCCGCGGTGTCCGCGATGGTCGCCGTCTCGCTCGCGCTCGCGCTCGGAACGCTCGTGGGCGGGCACCGCATCATCCGCACGCTCGCGCGCCGTCTGACGAACCTGGCCACGGTCCAGGGCTTCGCCGCCGAGACGGTCGCCGCGATCGTGGTGCTCGTGGGCGCGAGCGGCACCGGCACCTCCTTCTCGACCTCGCAGTCGCTGACCTCGAGCGTCGTCGGCTCCGGCCTCGCCCTGGGACCGCGCCAGATCCGCTGGAAGCTGTTCGGCGGCATCCTGGGGATCTGGGTCGCGACCCCGATCGCGTGCCTGGGGCTCGGTGCGATGTGCACGCTGCTGGTGCACCGCCTCACCTGAGGCTCCGCGTCCCCGCGCGCACTCTGCGGACGTTCGGGACGTCTCGTTATCCTGTCCCGACCCGACGTCGCCTCACAGGAGGTCTGATGCCCTCGCCCGACGAGCGCCCCGCCGCACGACCTCGCCCCAGCTACGGCCTGCCCGGACCGGGCACGAACGCGTCCGACGGCCCCTCGGCCGACCGGGGCCGCCCGACGTACGGCCAGTCGGCGCCCGGCGCGCCGTCCGCGGGCACGACCGGCGGCACGTCGCCTGCCGGCCCGAACGTCGGCGCGTCCGACGGAGCGCCGAACACCGGCGCGAACGGCTCGGCGGGCTCCTCGGCCCCGTCCGGTCCGACGGGCTACGTGCTCCCTCCGAAGGGTCAGCGCGGCTCCGCCGGCGGCCCGACGGGCCCCGCGGGGAACCAGGCGGGACCCGGCGGCGGCCCGGCAGGACCGACCGGCCCGGCGGGGCCGGCATACGGGCCTGCGGGATCCGGCGGGCCGACGGGCCCCGCGGGAGCGGCCGCGCCGACGCGCCGGCGCGGGAAGCTCCCGCTGATCCTGGGCATCGTGCTCATCGTCGTCGCGCTCGCCCTGGCGATCATCGGCCCGATCATCAGCGTGCGGAACGTGGTTTCGGCGATCGACGCGGACGGCAACGCCATCTCCGACGGCAAGGCCGAGGTCCCGCTGGACGAGTTCGACATGATCCTCGTGTACGTGCCGAGCGAGGACTCGGGGACCGCCGAGTGCACGTCCTCGAGCCCCGGGGACTCCTCGGTGCAGACGGACACCGGCGGCGGGCAGTCCGTCACCTTCCCCAACGGCACCTCCTACGAGCAGCGCTCGGGGATCCTCGCGACCTCGGACACGACCGTGACCGTCTCCTGCACCGGCACCAGCTCGGCCGACGCGATGTACGTGGGCCCGATCAACGTGTGGGGCTTCGTGGTGCCGTTCTTCGGCGGCATCGTGCTGGGCCTGTTCATCGGACTGATCGGCCTGGTCCTCACGATCGTGGGGATCGTGCTGATGGTGCGCTCGCGTCGGGCGTGATGCGCATGCCGTCCTCCCAGCCCACCTCGCCCGAGCCCGAGGCGCCTGACGCGCCTGACGCGAACCTGCCTCAGGCCGGGACGGCCGACGCGGAACCTGCCCAGCCCGCGACGGCGGACGCGAACACGCCTGAGGCCGAAGCGGCCTGGCCCGGAGGGATCCCGCCGGTCGAGCCCCGGCCACGCTCGTCCTGGCCTGGCGCACCCCGCCCGGCCGAGAGCGCGACGCAGGGCTCCGGTGACTCCGGCGAGTCTCGCGAACCTCATGAGTCGCCCGCGTCCACCGACTCCCGACCCCAGACGGCCAAGCGCACGGCGTCCCGGCATAACGCGTCCCGCTCCGGTGCCTCTCGCACCGATGCCGACAGCCCTAGCCCGTCCTCCCGCGACACAGCCTCGCGAGAGACTTCCCAGTCGACCGGACCGCGCCGCGGCCCCATCGACACTCCGCGCGCCTCCCGGGCGATCGCCGCGCTCGTGCTCGCGGTGCTCGCGGCGATCCTGGTGTGGGTGGTCGCGACCCCGATCGCCGGGCTCGACCTGCACGCGGGCGGTTGGTCCATCAGCCCCGGCGCGATCATCCCCGCGGTGCTCGTGCCCGGGATCCTCGCCTGGGTTCTGCGCATCGCCTTCGAGCCCTCGCCCCGCGGGCCCCTGATCTGGACGATCATCGCGGTCGTGGTGCTCGCGCTGTCCCTGCTCGGACCGGTGGTGATGGGCGCTTCGGGGCCGATCCTGCTGGCGCTGCTGGCGATGCACGTGCTGGCGGGCGCCGTCCTCGTCGTCGGCCTGCGCGGTCCGCGCGGGACGGTGCACGTCTCCCGCACACGGCCCTCTGGAAGCCCCCGCGGCTGACCCTGTCTCGCGTCGTCGCGAGCTGCTCGCCCGCGCGTCCGTGAGGGCCGTGCCCGGTCATCCCTGGCTCGGCGCACTCCATGTCACGCCGGCCCAGCGCCCGTCGGTCGCGGCGTCGCGCATGACCCGCTCCATGGCCTCGACGACCACAGCGCCCACCCGGTTCTCGCGCGCCGTGCGCGGACGGGCGAGGACCAGGGTGCGGGCCATCTCCTCATCGGCGATCGGCGCGACGGCCAGATGCTCGCGGGCGTCGTCGTCCACCAGGCAGACGGCGGGCAGGATCGTCCATCCGTGCCCGGCTGCGGCCAGGCCGGTGAGCACTCGTGAGCGGTCAGCCTCGACCACGATCTCCGGCTCGACACCCGCCTGCGCGGCCGCCTGATCCACCATCGACCGGATCGCGTTGCCGCGCAGCGGCAGCAGGAGCGGATGGCGGGCAACCTCGCTGAACGGCACGGGAGAGCCGTCCTCGAGGCCCTCTCCCGACGCGGCCGCGGCCCACATCTGCTCCCGCGCCACCGGCCTCGAGACGAATGCCGTGGGCTCGTCGACACCGAACAGGATCGCCGCGTCGAGCTCCCCGTCGTAGAGGAGCTGACGCAACTGACCGGCGAACTCCGAGACGATGCGGAGCTCCAGGTGGGGGTGCTCCCGACGCAGGATGTCCACGAGCGGCGCCGCCAGGAGGTCCGTCACGCTGTCGAGCAGCCCGATCGTCACCGGTCCGCGCAGGACGTCCGGCCCGGACGCCACGGCGGCGCGGGCGCGCTCCAGCTCGGCGACGGCCCGCCGCGCGTGCACCACGAGCTTCTCCCCGGCCGCGGTCGGTCGCATCCCGCTGCGC
Source organism: Brachybacterium sp. ACRRE (assembly GCF_022346485.1). NCBI lineage: Bacteria > Bacillati > Actinomycetota > Actinomycetes > Micrococcales > Dermabacteraceae > Brachybacterium > Brachybacterium sp. ACRRE. The sequence continues at coordinate 26,238 of NZ_JAKRMO010000042.1, forward strand.
GTGCGCTCGAACAGCTCGACGCCCAGCTCCGCCTCGAGCTGCTTGATCTGACGCGTCACCGCCGGCTGGACGAGCCGGAGGGTCAGGGCCGCCCGGGTGACGCTCCCGGCGTCCGCGACGGCGAGCACCGCGTACAGCTGTCGTGTCTCCATCTCTGCCTCCCAGCGCGCAGTGGGCGGACTGCCCGACGTCATCTGCATCGGCGATCGATCGGCGTCACGGCACGGGAGCTCCGTCCCGCCTGGACCGATGCCACGTGCAGATACAGGTATCACGAATCGGTATTCGACAGGCGTCGAATTCACGAAACATGATGACTGAGTTCACCTCACCTCGACACCGATGTCGGAAGGAGGGGCTCGTCGATGGAGAACAGCCCCGCACGATCCACCACCCCCGAGGAGCGGCTGCGCGCTCTGCCCACCGCCGCCGTCTCCGACGCCCTCGACTCACTCGGGATCGCCGGGCAGATGCCGGGGATCGCGACCCGGAACGAGCCCGGCCGCGCCGTCGCCGGCCGCGCCTTCACCGTCCGCTACGAACCGGTCGACAGCACCGGAGGCACCGTCGGCGACTTCCTCGACGACGTCGAGCCGGGCCAGATCGTCGTGATCGACAACCAGGGCCGGTCGGACTGCACCGTCTGGGGCGGGATCATGAGCCGCACGGCCGCCTCGCGGGGGATCGCCGGCACAGTCATCGACGGGACCTGCCGCGACCTCGCCGCCTCCCGCGAGGCCGGCTACCCCCTGTGGTCCGCCTCGGTCTACATGCGCACGGGCAAGGACCGCGTGCGCATCGCCGAGACCCAGGGGACCCTGCGCATCGGCGAGGCGGAGGTCGCCCCCGGCGACTTCGTGATGGCCGACGCCGACGGTGCCCTCTGCATTCCCGCCGCGCGGATCGACGAGGTCCTCGAGCTCGCCGAGCGCATCGAGAGCACCGAGCAGGCGATCGCGCGCACAGTCCTCGAGGGAAGCACCCTCGCCGACGCCCGCGAGCGGTTCGCCTACCACTCGCTCCAGAGCGCAGTCCGGTCATGAGCCGCAGCTCCGCAGGCCATGTGCGCTGGTCCTTCGGGATCTTCGTGCTCGTCATCTGCTTCGTCGCCTACCTCGACCGCATCGCCTTCTCGGTCTCGGCGAGCCCGCTCATGGACGAGCTCGACATCACCCCGGTGCAGTTCGGCCTCGCGACCACCGTCTTCAACATCGGCTACTTCGCCCTGCAGATCCCGAGCGGGATGCTGATCCGCCGCGTCGGCCCGCGCTGGGCGATGGCGATCGCGCTGCTGGGCTGGTCGCTGTTCACCGGGCTCACGGGGCTCGCGAACTCGCTGACCATGCTGCTCGCGGTGCGCGCTCTGTTCGGCGCCGCGGAGGCGCCCGTGTTCCCGTCGGCCAACAGCTTCTTCGCCAACTGGTTCCCCGCGCAGGAGCGCGGCCGGGCGAACGCCATGATGAACGCCGGCGGTTTCCTGGGCCCGGCCGTCGGCGCGATCCTCCTGGTGCCGATGATCGGCGTGATCGGCTGGCGCGGAGGGTTCCTGGTCTGCTTCCTGCTCGGCGCCGCGATCACCGTGATCTGGGTGCTGCTGGCACGGGACCATCCCACGCAGCACCGCGCGGTGGGCGCGTCCGAGCAGGCGGTCATCCTCGAAGGACGGGAGCGGCGGCCCGCGCCGCAGCGCGCACCGTGGGGGGTCTTCCTGCGCTCGCGCTCGTTCTGGGCGCTCGCCCTGGCGTTCTTCGGGACCCTGTGGGTGGTGCAGTTCTTCATCTACTGGCTGCCCTACTACCTCGAGAAGGGCCTCGGCGTCCCGTTCGCCCACGTCGGCACCTACACGAGCGCGTCGTTCGTCGTGATCGTGGTCAGCGTGCTGGTGGCGGGCACCGCGAGCGACCGCATCCTGCGCGCCACGGGCAGCAGGTTCCTCGCCCGCAACGTCCTCTCGCTCGCAGGCCTCGTCGTCGCCGCCTCGTGCCTGCTGCTGAGCACCACGACGCAGAGCGTGCCGCTGGGCGTGCTGTGGCTGAGCATCGCGCTGGGCGGGGCAGGCTTCGCCCAGACCCTGGCCTGGACGATCGCCACCGACATCGGGCGGGAGTTCACCGCGACCGTCGGCAGCTGGATGAACATGTGGGGCTTCATCGCCGCGGCGATCGTGCCGACGGTGGCCCCCGCCCTCGCCGAACGCCTCGGCTGGACGGCCGTCATCACGCTCGACGCAGCCGTCGCCGTGCTGGGGATCGTCGGCTTCCTGCTCGTGCGCAGCGACACGCCGCTGATCAGCGCCCCCGACGGGAGCGGCCGCGGGAACGACCGCGGGAGCGGCGACGGCACCGACGGCAGCGGCGACGACCTCCGCGCGGGCCGCTCCGGGAGCACCACGCCCGCCTGACCCCACCCGGGCCGCCGCACGCTCGCATCACGCCGCGTCCGGCGCGCCCCACTGCTTCGCACGACCGCAGAACCCCACCCCTACCGAAGGAGCACCATGTCCCAGCCCGGTTTCGTCATCCACGAGGATCCGGTACGCCCCGATCCGAGCATCCTGGAGAGGTTCCGCGGCCTGCCCGCCGCGGCGGTGGGCGATGCCTCCCATCGCACCGCCGCGCTCCCCTCCCGTATCGCCCCCATGAACGACGCCCCGATCCTCGGCGTGGCCTACACGGTCGACGTGCAGCCCGGAGACAACCTGCTCCTCTACTACGCGATCGACAACGCACAGCCGGGCGACGTGCTCGTGGTCGCCGGCAAGGCGCACTCCGAGCGGGCGCTGTGCGGCGAGATCATGGCCGAGCTCGCGCAGGCGCGCGGACTCGGCGGCCTGGTCATCGACGGCGCCATCCGCGATCGCGAGGAGCTCGCGGTCCTCGACATCCCCGTGCGCGCCGCGGCCTGCACGCCGAACGGTCCGTTCAAGCACGGACCCGGCACCGTGAACGCCCCGGTCGCGATCGGCGATCGCGTCGTCCACCCCGGCGACATCGTCCTGGGCGACGCCACCGGCATCGTCACGGTGCCCGCCGAGAGCGCCGAGGAGGTCGCCGCGGCCGCCGCCGCGATCGTCACCAAGGAAGAGGGGATGCTCGCGGGGATCCGCGAGCAGGGGAACCTCGACCTGGCCTGGATGTACGCCGCGCTCGAGCAGTCCGACTGCGAGATCCGGAGGTCCAGCTGATGCACATCACCTTCGACCTCTTCCAGACCGTCGGCATCGCGGCGCTGGTCTACGCGATCGGCGTGTGGATCAAGAACCACGTCACCGTGCTGCGGACGTACTTCATCCCCGCCCCCGTCGTGGGCGGCATCCTGTGCAGCCTGCTGGTCCTGGCAGGCCAGCTCACCGGCTTGTTCTCCGTGGAGTTCACGCCCACGGTGCAGGACTTCTTCATGAACGTGTTCTTCACGGCCACGGGGCTCACCTGCAGTTTCCGCGTGATCCGGGCCAGCGGACGCGCCGGGGCCGTGCTCGCCGTGGGCGCCGTGCTCTTCCTCGTCGTCCAGAATTTCGTCGGCGCGGGCCTTGCCGCGCTGTTCGGCATCAACCCCCTGCTCGGCGTCGCGATGGGGTCCATCGCCCTCTCGGGCGGCGTCGGCTCCGGCGCGGCCTTCGGTCCGACCCTCGAGCAGGCCGGCGCCGCGGGTGGCACCACCGTGGGCATCGCGGCCGCGACCTTCGGCCTGCTGCTGGGCAGCCTCATCGGCGGCCCCGTCGCCAAGCGCCTGATCCGCCGTCATCAGCTGGCCTCCGGCGACACCTCGAAGACCTCGGAGGAGGAGAAGAAGGAGGTGCGGCCGCTCGACGGCAAGCGCGTCCTCTTCGCCGCCGTGCTCGTGCTGGTCGCGGGACTGCTCGGCTCCTACATCTCGGGACTTCTCGCACTGACGGGGCTGGACTTCCCCTACTACGTGGGCTGCCTGTTCGGCGGGCTCATCATCCGCAACCTCGCGGATCTGCGCGGCCGCGAGCTCGACCTCCCGGAGATCGACGTCATCAGCAACGGGTCCCTGAACCTGTTCCTCTCGCTCGCCCTGATGACCCTGGGGCTCGGGGAGCTCGCCGGTCTCGCGCTGCCGATGATCGTCATCCTGCTGGTGCAGACCGCCGTGATGGCGACCTGGGCATACGTCGTCACCTTCCGCACCATGGGCCGCGACTACGAGGCCGCCGTCATGGCTGCGGGTCACTGCGGCGTGGGGCTGGGGCAGACGCCCAACGCGATCGCGAACATGGCGTCGATCATCGAGCGCCATGGGCCCGCCCCGAAGGCCTGGGTGGTGCTGCCGGTGATCACCGTGGTCTTCATCAACATCGCCAACCCTTTGGTCATCACCGCGTTCATCAATGCCTTGTCCTGACGGTGTCGGGTCCCGATACTGGGGGCGGTCGGCATCGGCCGCGCTCGACGTCACCGTCGCCCCGGTCCTGCCGCCGCACCTCGGAGGAGATGAGACCGATGATGTCGACTCAGGATCTCTGGACCGCTTGTCTGCTGATCCCCGCGATCGTCCTCGGCATCATCGGGGCCGTGGCCGCTCATCGCCGACGGACCTCTCTGGGTCTCTCCCTGCGCCACGGCGCCGTGAGGGAGTTCCTGTCCGGCTGCGCCTTCTCCCTGCCCTTCGTGCTGGTGCTCATCGGGGTCATGGACCTCACCGGCCTCGTGGACGGCCCCGTGTGGATCGGGGGCTGGGCCTCCGCCGCGGGGATCGCCGTGTATTTCCTGGTGCTGTTCCTGCTCGAGGAGATCGCGTTCCGCGCGCTGCTGATGACGGGGCTCGGCGTGCTGATCGGGCGCTCGGGTGCCTGGATGATCACGGCGGTGGCGGTCGCGGGCGCCTACGCCTTCGCGCCGCACACGGGCGTGCTGCCGGTGGCCGGCGCGATCATCACGAACCTGCTCACGGGTCTCGCGCGCTGGCGGACGGGCCGCATCTGGTGGGGGTTCGGGCAGCGCTGGCTGTGGAACACGGCGGTCGTCGCGCTCGGCTTCACCGACAGCGGCTTCGCCCTGCAGGACGGCCTCATGCATCAGCCGATCGCGGGACCGTCGTGGCTGACGGGCGGCGGGTTCGGTCTGGAGGGCGGGTTCGTCGGCATCGCCTTCCTGGTGGTGATGATGCTCGGCGTCGCACTGTTCGCCCGAGGGCGCACGGGCCCCTGGCGGATCTCCGCCAGGACAGGAGCGTCCGACGCGCCCGCCCCCTCCGAACGCGCGTAGTCCCGCTCCCCCACGACCCCGTCGCCTCATACTGGAGGCATGCCGGAACTGCCCGAGCTCGACGCCGCCGTCGCGCAGATCGACCGACTCCTCGCCTCGCGTCGTCTGCACGGCGCGGACGTCGCCGCCATCAGCGTGCTGAAGACGGCGGACCTTCCCCTGGCCGATCTCACGGGCCGCGAGCTCACCGGGGTCAGCCGCCGCGGCAAGCATCTCCTACTGGATCTCGAGGGGACCGCGCTGGTCATGCATCTGGCGCGCGCGGGCTGGCTGCGGCACCACACGCAGGCTCCTGCGGGTGCGCCGGGGCCGCGCAAGGGCCCGCTCGCCGTGCGGATGGTGTGGGACGACGGCTCCGCCCTGGACGTCACCGAGCAGGGCACCCGCAAGGGCGTCGCGCTGTGGGCCACCACGGCCCCGGAGGAGCTGGAGACGCTGGCCCGGCTGGGCCCGGAGGCCGACGCGCTCGACGAAGCCGCGTTCACAGGCGTCTGCGCCGGCACCCACGCGCATCTGAAGACAGTCCTCACCGACCAGACCCTGATGGCCGGCATCGGCAACGCCTGGTCCGACGAGGTCCTCCACACCGCGCGCCTCTCCCCCTTCGCCGCGGCCGACGGCCTGGACCGCGAGACGGCCGCGCGTCTGCACCGAGCCCTGCGCGAGGTGCTGGAGCGCGCCGCGGAGGGGCTGCGGGACCTGCCGCTGGACCGCATCAAGCGGGCGAAGAAGGCGCTGCTGCGTGTGCACGGCAGGGCCGGGGAGGATTGCCCCACGTGCGGGACGAGGATCGCGGAGGTCTCCTTCGCCGAGCGCTCCCTTCAGTACTGCCCCACCTGCCAGACCGGCGGTCGGCGTCTGAGCGACCGCCGGATGGACCGCCTGCTGCGCTGACCCCGGCTCCTCCTGGGCACCGTCCGGGACCCTTCCGGGATCGTGGACAGGCCCCATCTCACGCACCGGGCCCCGGGCGGCGGCGCCCAGCCGCGCTTCCTAGAGTGGGCCGATCGGACCAATCGAGGGAGAGATGATCATGGCGCAGCATGAGCGAGCAGGTCAGAAGGCCCGCCCGGAGGATCTTGTCGACGTCGCGGAGCTGTTGGACGCGTACTACGACCTCCATCCGGATGCGAGCGATCCCGATCAGGCGGTCGTCTTCGGCACCTCGGGCCATCGCGGCTCGTCGCTGGACACGGCGTTCAACGAGGATCACATCGCGGCGACGACGCAGGCGATCGTGGAGTACCGGGCCGCGCAGGGGATCCGCGGCCCGCTGTTCATCGGCCGGGACACGCATGCGCTGTCGACCCCGGCCTTCGACACCGCGCTCGAAGTGCTCGGCGGCAACGACGTCACCGTGCTCATCGACTCGCGCGACGCCTATACGCCGACGCCCGCGGTCTCGCACGCGATCCTCGTGCACAACCGCGGCAAGGGCGGTCAGGATGCGACCCGGGCCGACGGCATCGTCGTCACCCCGAGCCACAACCCCCCGCGCGACGGCGGCTTCAAGTACAACCCGCCGCACGGCGGACCGGCGGGCTCGGACGCGACCGGCTGGATCGCCGACCGCGCGAACGAGCTGCTGAAGAGCGGCCTGAGCGGCGTGCGCCGGATCGAGCGCCAGCAGGCCCACGCCCGCGCCGAGCGCTACGACTACCTCAAGAACTACATCGACGACCTGCCCAGCGTGGTGGACCTCGATGCGATCCGCAGCGCGGGCGTGCACATCGGTGCGGACCCGCTGGGCGGCGCCTCGGTGGACTACTGGGCGATGATCGCCGAGATGCACGACCTGAACCTCGACGTCATGAACCCGAACGTCGACCCGCAGTGGTCGTTCATGACGCTGGATCGGGACGGCAAGATCCGCATGGACTGCTCGAGCCCCTGGGCGATGGCCTCGCTGCTCGAGGTCAAGGACCGCTACGACATCGCCACCGGCAACGACGCGGACTCCGATCGTCACGGCATCGTCACGCCCGACGGCGGGCTGATGAACCCCAACCACTACCTCGCGGTCGCGATCCGCTACCTCTTCTCCCATCGGCCCAACTGGCCGACGTCCGCGAAGGTCGGCAAGACCATCGTCTCCTCCTCGCTCATCGACAAGGTGACGACGTCGCTGGGACGCGACCTGTTCGAGGTGCCCGTGGGCTTCAAGTACTTCGTGCCCGGCCTCATCTACTCCTCGGTGGGCTTCGGCGGCGAGGAGAGCGCGGGCGCCTCGTTCCTGCGCCGCGACGGCAGCGTATGGACGACCGACAAGGACGGCATCATCCTCGCGCTGCTGGCCTCGGAGATCCTCGCCGTCACCGGGAAGACCCCGAGCCAGCTGCACGGCGAGCTCGTCAAGGAGTTCGGCGCGAGCGCCTACGCCCGCATCGACGCCCCGGCGAACCGCGAGCAGAAGGCGAAGCTCAAGAGCCTCACGCCCGACGCGGTGAGCGCCACCGACCTCGCCGGCGAGACCATCACCGACAAGATGACGGTCGCGCCCGACGGCTCCGCGATCGGCGGCCTCAAGGTCTCCACCGAGAGCTCGTGGTTCGCCGCGCGCCCCTCGGGCACGGAGGACGTGTACAAGATCTACGCCGAGTCCTTCCGCGGCGAGGACCACCTCGCCGAGGTCCAGGAGGCCGCGAAGAAGGTCGTCGACACCGCCCTGGAGGACTGACTCCGGGCCGACGGAGCACCGGGCAGCGCCCGTCCCGCCGTCGTGGGGCGGGCGCTGCGCGTGTGGGGCCGCTCGCGCACGGTTTCCGCGCGCGTGCGCGCGGGGACGGGTTGTGGTTACCGTAGAGTCTTCAACTTCCGACCTCCGCCTGCCGGGCCGACGACCCCCGCGCATCCTGCTTCCCCCGGGTTCCCCCGGTGCTCGGATGCGCTTCCCAGGACGTTCCCCGCGATGAGCGCTCGTGCACACCGCCATTGCGCGATCGCCGGGAAAGAGGCAGGGTGGTAGTTGGCCAAGGAACAGTAACGAGTCGGCAAAGGGCACACGGAGCTTCCCCGCACATACCCACCCAATCCGCCCGTCTGGTTGGCACGAACATTGCTGACCTGCAAAGACGACGCAAGCCCCGGACTTCGCCCTCGCCATGTATCGTTCCGCAGAGCAATGACCCACACCACGTGGGAACCCCATCCGAAGACGGATCGTCGACCGGCGAGCCGCACAGAGTGACGCGAGGAGAGGAGGCGCATGCGACGCACGACACCCGCACGCAGTGCACGCGATGCACGGCGCCCTGTCCGCGCCATCCATCTGCGCGCCGCCTCCGTCGTCGCACTCGCCGCCCTCGGGGTGGGAGTGGCCCCTGCCGTCGCAGCGCCGCTGACAGGAACGCACTCGGCCATCGTGACGGCCGACAAGAGCGATGCCGTGAGCGATGGTGGCGGCTCGGATGGCGGCGACGACAACAACGATCCGACTGCGACGCCTCCCGAGCCCGAGTCTCCGGAAGAGTCATCGACCGAATCACAAGATGCAAGTGCCTCGGAATCCAATGGAAAGGCCGACGCCCAAGGCGGCAAGACGGCATCTTCCTCGGGGACGCAGTCGGGTCCATCGACGCTGAAGGGTTCTCCGTCGTCGGACGGAGGCGACAAGACGCCCCCGGCAGCGACGGAGAGCGCGAACACCCCCGGGCTAAGTCTGGGAGAGAAGTCCTTGCCTGCAGGCAAGGGCACACATGTAGCGATCACCGGATTCCCCAAGTCGAGCCGTGTCACCGTGACAGCCACGGGTCCCGATGGACAGTCCACCAAGGAGTTCACGGCGGAGCTACCCGCGACCGATGGGGATGGTGCCGCATCGACGTGGCTCAAGGTCCCCGAAGACGCTCCGGCGGGCGAATACAAGGTCACTGCCGCCACTGACGACAAGGGGACCACCACGGAGGCAGAGCTGGAGGTGACCGAGGCAGTTCCCGATGAGGACGCCGCCCTCACCCTCACTCCCTCGAGCGTGCCCGTGGGGAAATCGACCACCATCTCGGGATCACACTTCTGGGCGAAAGGCTCCGGGGAGGGTTCGAAGCGGGAAGTCACCGTTCAGCTTCTCGACTCGGAGACGAACAAGGTCGTCAAGACCGTCAGGCCCACGATGCACGAAGGCACTTTCACTGCGAAGGTGAAGACCTCCACCAAGGAAACTCCCCCCGGCACGTACAAGGTCGTCGCCACGTCAGGTTCTGCGGCCAGTGAGAAGACGGACTCGGCGACGCTGACGGTGAAGGGGTCGACCCCCGCACCACCGTCCGACGATGGCTCGCCCACCGGTGGCATGGGCGGAGGGTCCGGCAGTGGAACGCCGACCACCGATGACCCTCCCTCCAACTCGAACACGCCTCCGAGCTCGTCCTCGACGAGCGACGCCCCGTCGACGACGAGCACGTCGCCCTCGACTTCGAGCGGCTCGCGCAGCGCATCCGCGACCTCCGAGGTCCCGCCCGCCACGAGCACGCGCGACAGCTCGAAGGAGATCGAGCTGAGCGCGCCGTCGGACGACTCGTCGTCGAAGAGCACGGAGAAGTCCGAGAAGAAGGACACGTCGGAGAAGCCGACGAAGGACGAGAAGTCCGAGAAGGCCAAGGACGAGGACAAGAAGACCTCGGACACGCCGCAGGAGACCTCCGACCAGCCGGTGTCCGATCAGCAGAGCGACGCCACCCAGGCCGCCGCGACCATGGATGACGACGACACCACCTCGAGCGGCCCCACCACCGTCACCACGCAGGACGACGGCGGCGGTCCCCTGGTGAAGCTCTTCAGCTCCATCGGCGGCGAGGACGCGAGCGGCATGGACCGCATCCGCCAGGTGTTCATCGCGACCCTGGGCGTCGGCTTCCTGACCGCGCTGGGCTTCACCACCGCCTCGTGGCTGAGCCGCCGCAGCGGCACCCACAGCGCCCGCGCCGGCCTGCGTCAGCTGTTCCACCGCAGGCACTGAGCCGACCTGCCGTCGGCCCCTCGGATCGAGCGCATCGAACCGGGCATCTGCCCGCGTCCGACCATCCGCAGGACGCGTCAGGCGCGGTGCGTCGGCGTCCGTCGTTCGCCGTTGCCCGCGCGCTTCTTCGCACTGTCCAGGGCATCCAGCTGCACCCGCAGGTACAGGACGAGCGAGGGCATCGCGCGGATCATCCCCAGGACCGTGCGGTCGAAGGCCTTCTGCCCCTCGTACCAGGGATCCGGCACCGCCATGTCCTCCTCGCGCGCGTTCGCGGGGACGACGGGGTCGAACTGGCGCCACAGCAGGACGTCCGGGCGCGGCTCGCCCTCGGGGATCTGATCGACCTTGCGGCGCATCGTCGCCGCGTGCTCCGCGGTCATCGCGAGCACGAGGTCCCACCCGACCAGCTCGGACTGGTGGACTGTGCGGGCCGTGTGATCGAACGGCTCCTCGAACCCCGCGTTCACCAGGGCCTTCACGGTGCGCTCGTCCATCGGCATGCCCTCGGAGTCCCAGCTGGTGCCGGCCGATCCCACGTCGATGCGGTCCGACAGGCCCTCCTGGAGAAGTCCCTGCCGCAGGATGACGGCCGCTGCGGGGGAACGACACATGTTCCCCGTGCACACGGTCAGGACACGGAAATCAGCCACATCGACATTGTGACAGCACGATGACGCCTGCGCGGCCATCCGGAGATATGGCAAGGTGGGAGAGATCCTGGGGTCGAGACTCTTCCAGTTCTCGCACCCCGCGCAGGTAGGATGCCTGACGGGTGAGCGCGGGACCGCTCGTCCCGACGCTGACCCACGAACCGGAGGAGACCATGGTCGACATCATCCGTGCACGCGAGGACGACTGGTCGCTCGTCCGCGAGATCCGGCTTCGTTCGCTGAGCACCGATCCCGAGGCCTTCGGCCAGACCTGGGAGCACGAGAGCACCTACGACGACACCGCCTGGCGCGAGCGCATCGAGGCCGCCGCCTGGTTCCTCGCCGTCGAGAACGAGCAGCCCGTCGCCGTGGTCGCCAGCCGCCACGAGGCGGACTCGCCCGAGAACGAGCGCGAGCTCCAGGCCATGTGGGTCACGCCCGAGGCGCGCAAGGGCGGCATCGCCCAGAAGCTCGCCCAGAGCGTCTGCTCCTGGGCCGCGGAGGACGGCGCCGACACGGTCACCCTGTACGTCGGCCCCGAGAACACCGGCGCCCGCAAGACCTATGAGGCGCTCGGGTTCACCGACACGGGCGACCGCTGGGAGGTCGTCGAGGACGATCCCCGCTCCTCCTGGATCAAGATGTCGCGCAGCGTGTGACACCCGCGCCTCAGCCCTCGGGCCCGCAGCAGGGGCGCCTGCAGCCGCACTGGTCGGCGCGGATCGAGAACGTCAAGAACGCTGTGGTCAGCGGCGTCCTCGACACCGTGGGCTGGGTGCTGCGGATCAAGCCGTTCACCGGCTTCGGCACCCCCGGCCGCGTGCGGATCATCGCGCGCGTGCTGTGGGCCCGGCCGTCGGCCCCCGCCGACTACCACGACCAGCCCGTGTGGGACATGCGCTCGATGGCCGTGCGGGGCTGGCGCAGTTTCATCTCGCAGGTCGCCCCGCACCAGGACGTGCGCATCCACCTCGACGGGCGCGAGTACGCGGTGCGCTCGGACCGCTCGGGCCTCGTGGACGTCGAGCTCGACGCAGACCTGCCGCCCGGCGTGCACATCGCCCGCATCGCCACCACGACCGAGAACACCGTGACCGCCGAGGTCCACGTCCACTCCCCCGACGAGACCTTCGGCGTGGTCAGCGACATCGACGACACCGTGGTGGTCACCTGGCTCCCGCGGCCGCTGCTCGCCTTCTGGAACGCCTTCGTCATCCCCCAGACCTCCCGCCGCGCCGTCGCCGGCATGGCGATGCTCTACCAGCGGATCGCACGCGCGCACACCTCCGCCCCGTTCGTGTACCTCTCGACGGGCGCCTGGAACGTGTTCCCCGTGCTCCAGCGCTTCCTCTACAAGAACGGCTACCCCGACGGCCCGCTGCTGCTCACCGACTGGGGGCCTACGAACACCGGCTTCTTCCGCTCCGGCCGCGCCCACAAGGAGCGCACCCTGGAGACGCTCGTCGAGCAGTTCCCGCACGCCCGCTGGCTGCTCATCGGGGACGACGGGCAGCACGACCCGGCGATCTACGCGGCCTTCGCCCGCGCGCACCCCGAGAACGTCGCCGCCGTCGCGATCCGCGAGCTCACCGAGCCCGAGCAGGTGCTCTCCAGCGGCCTGCGCGCCCGGCGCCACCCCGACCTGCCCGCCGACTCGCCCGTGGTGTGGGTCCAGGGGGCCGACGGCCACGCCCTCCTCCACAGCCTGCGCCGCGAGGGCATCGTGCCGTGAGAGGCCCGCGAGCCCAGGACGCCCCGACCGCCGGCCGAACAGCAGCTGACCCCCGCATCCCCGACCGCACCCCACCCCGCAGGAGGTCCTGACCACCGTGTCC